>NZ_JBFAAH010000011.1:0-168999 GCF_040639635.1 Promicromonospora sp. NPDC023805
GGGGGCGGGTCGTGGAGGCGGGTGGGGTGCAGCGGCCGGCCGAGCGTACCCCGCCCGCCTCCCGCGTCTTCGTCGGGGGGGGGGGGGGGGGGGCGCCCCCCCCCCCCCCCCCCCACCACCGTCTTGCGTCAGTGCTTGTGCGCCTCCGTGCCCAGCACGCCGCTCAGCTCGTTCGGCGTCACGCCGAGGTCCGCCGACTTCCACACCTCGCCGGTCTCGACGTCGACCGCGTGGATCGAGTCGGTCGCCGGGTCGGTGACGTACACGGAGCCGTCCAGGGCGAGGATCGCCGGACGCGGGTCCTGCCACTCGATCGGCTCCTCCCACTCGTCGATCACGGGGATCGACTTGGTCACCTTCGCCGACTCGGGGTCGATCACGTGGATCTGGCCGTCGGTGCCGAGCACGAGGGCCTCGCCGTCGTCACCCCGCGCGAGCGAGCGGAAGGTGTAGGACGACGGCAGCTCGACCAGCTCGTGCTTGCCGCTGCGGGTGTCGATGATCGACACCCGCGTCGGCCGCTCCAGCTCGGCGTCCTTGTCCGTCTTGTAGTCGCCCAGCACGAACGGCGACGCCTCGGTGCCCGCCTGGTTACCGATGCGGCCGTAGCTGTCCGGGGAGTCGACCTTGGTGATCTTGCCGTCCTTGTAGACCACTGCGCCGTCCTGGCAGCCGATCACGACGGCCTCGTCGGCCGCAACGGACTCGCCGTGCACGCCAGGGCACTCGTCGGAGGCCGCGATCTCCTTGCCGTCGCCGTCGAGCACCCGGATGCCGGTGCGCGCCTCCTCGGTGCCCTCGGAGACGACCAGCGTGTCGTCGGTCAGCTCGACCGCCACGCCGTGATGGGGCGACGGCGTCGTGTACTCGTGTACTGCCGTGTCGGCGTCGGCGATGTGCTCCGAGTCGATCACGCGGACCTCGCCCGTGCCGTCGTCGAACAGCGCGGTGCGGCCTTCGTGGACCACTACGTGACCGGGCTCGACGGCGTCGTAGGCGACGTCGGTGAGCGTGGGCTCCGCGGTCCAGTAGTGGGAGTGGTCGCCGTGCGCCTCGGCCCAGGTGCCCAGGTCGAGCGCCTGGAACTTGCCGCCGGTCGAGACGAGCAGGTGGCGCTCGTCGCCGGCGGGGTTGAGTCGGTTGAAGCCCTCCAGCTCGAGGTCGCCGACGGGTTCGAGGCTCATCGCGTCGAGCACCAGCACACCGCCGTCATACGTGACGGCGACGCGCGGCGTGCGCGACTGCACCTCGGTGGCGTCGGTCGCCTCGTGCTCCTCGGCCCCGGCGGAAGGGGACTCCGAGGCGGAACCCGTGGCTCCGCCGTCGGCCGCGCAGGCGCTCAGCAGGAGCAGGGACAGCGCGGCCCCCAGGCCTGCGGCTGTACGAGTGGTGTGTCTTTTCATCTTGGTGGGGCGGTCCGGTCGGGACCACCCGCTCCTTCCTTCTAGAATGACAATCATTCTCGGTACTGGGAGAGAGTGAACCAGAAATGAGAACGATTCTCAAACAGCGTCCGTAGGCGCAGCCCGCCCGGACGTCAGCCGACGTCGTGCCGCGCCACGAACTCGACGACCCGGGCCGTGACGAGGTCGGGAACCTGTCCGCGCACGCCGTGCCCGCTCCCGGGGTAGATCTCGACCTCGGCGGTCGGCAGACGTTCGGCGAGACGCCGCTGGGCGGTGAGCGGTTCCGAGAGCACCGACGCACCGCCGTAGACCGTCAGGAGCGGCGGGGCGAACGACTCCAGCTCGGCATCCTTGAGCGGACGCGCCCAGCCGGCCGCGATCCGGTACCCCTGGGCGGCCTTCGCGGTGGCCCGCTCGGCGTCAGTCATGGTGACGCCCGGCGTCAGCCACTCGCCCATCCTGCGCCAGCCCTCGTCGGTGGTGTCGCCGCCGAACCGGATCATCTTCAGCAGGGCACGCCAGGGCGTCCTCGCGATCACCCCGTTCGGCTCGATCAGTGACACACTCGCCACCCGGTCCGCCGCGTGCAGGCCCACGAGGGTCGCGTGCCAGGCGCCGGACGACTCGCCCACGACGTGGGCACGGTTGAGACCGAGCCCGTCCAGCACCGCGGCGAACCAGACCCCGTAGTCGGCGTCGCCGGCCAGCGGTGCGGTCTGCACGCTGCGACCGGCCGCCCCGATGGTGTCCAGCGCATGGACGGCGCGGTCCTGGGCCAGCCCTTCGACCACCTGGTGCCAGTGCAGGCTGCTGCCGAGCACGCCCGCGAGCAGCACGAGCGGCGTCCCGTCACCGGAGCCCGACCGCCGGACGTGCGTCGACCCGAACGGGGTCGGGACGTCCGCGAGGACCGCGGGGACGGGCCAGAGCTCCGCCATCGCTTCGTACGCGCGCAGATAGGTCTCGCGTGCCGCGTCGCTCTTGAACCTTCCGACCTTGGCCATCGGACCCTCCTCGTCTTGGTGGTATGAACATATCACCTATGCTGGTTGGCACATACCATGAAGAGAGCCGCCGGTTGGTGGCCACACGAGAGAGCGGGACCACATGCCGAAGCTGGCCGACCACGATCAGCGGCGGACGCAGATCACGGACGCCGCGCGCCGCGTCATCGCCCGCGACGGCCTCGGGGCGGCCACCTTCCAGTCCGTCGCCGCGGAGGCAGGCATCTCGGTGCGGCTCGTGCAGTACTACTTCGGCACCAAGCGGCAGTTCCTGCTCGCCACCCACCACGCGGTGGTGGCCGACGCCGGCACGCGGTTCACCAGTCGGCTGAGCACTCTCGGTGCCGATCCCCGCCCGCACGAGGTGATCCGGGCGATCCTCACCGAGCTGCTGCCGGCGGACGCCGACCGGCGGCGGGACACGGTGGTCCTGAACTCGTTCCACGCCGCGGCGCTCACCGAACCCGACGTCGCCGCGGAGGACACGCTGGGCGCGCCGCGCTTCCTCGTCCGGGCGATCGCGGAGCAGCTGCACCGGGTGCGTGAGGACGCGACGCCGTCGGCCGAGCGAGCCGCCGAGCTCGACGCCGAGCTGATCGTGGCCGGTACGAGCGGCCTGGTCCAGACGCTCCTGGTCGACGACGGCGCCGAGGCGCGGGTCGTCGAGCTCCTCGACCGGCTCCTCGACCGGATGGTCCCGGCCTAGCCGAGACTTGTGTAGGCGACGTAGAACGCCACCGCGACGGCAGCAGTGCCGCCGACCGCGAGCGCCACCGGTAGTGCGCCCCGGATGCGGCGTACGAGCAGGCCGGCCACGAGCACGAGCCCTGCGACGCCGATCAGCGTCCAGTAGACGGGGCTCGTCGTATCCGCGACAACGGTGAGCCCGTAGATGCTCTCCCCCACTGCGATGCCCGCCAGCAGCGCCGCGCCAAGGGCTGCGCGGACGCCGGTGGCCCGCAGCCACGATGCCGCGACACCCACGAACGGGCCGACCACCACTCCCACGGCGGAGAAGAGCAGCGGGTCGTACACGAGTCCGCGCACCTGCGACGCGACCATGTACCCGAGGACGAGGAGCACGAAGCTCACGGCCCCCAGCACCGCCGCGGGTCCTGTGCGCGCCCGGGACCAGTACACGAGCGCCGCCGTGAGCACGGTCCAGCCGCTGGCCGAGTTCGCGAAGGAGGTGAGCTCGTCCGGCAGGAACCCCTGCGCGTAGGACGTCAGGCCGCCCAGCAGGAAGCTCAGGAGCACGGCGATCGTGAGGCGCACGGCCGGGCGGGAGAGCGTTGCGGGACGAGGTGGGGCGTGGTCAACCGTGGTCATGACAAGAATCTAACGACCGGCACCGTTCCCCGACATCGGACCCAGGGAGGATCGTCGTCGTACCCAGGGTGGACATGACGACGGTCCCGACCGACCTGCGGCGCAGGCTTGGCGCGATGCGCCGATCAGGCCGCGCAGTACCGGTCCGAGTAGTCGCCGAACGCGGCCCCGACGTCCGCCGGCGTCAGCCCGTACCGGGACAGCTCGTACTCGTGCGAGCGCCCCGGACGCGTGCGCGCGAGGACGGCGTCCAGGTTTGCCGCGTCACGGTCCGTCCACGTCGCGCCGATCCGGTCGTAGAGCTCCGGCATGCGCGCGTGCGGTTCGGTGGCGAGCCAGGCGTAGGGAACGTCGACGAACGACGTCGCCGGGGCCTCGGCACGTGCCCGACGCGCCTGCTCGACGGCCGAGGCCTGCAGGTCCAGCCACGTCCGCCCGATGGCGTGCGGGTCGGGACGGCGGACGTGCAGCGCCTGGGTGGTCTCCACCATCGAGCACACCGACCCGACCGCCGCGACCGGGTCCCGGTGCGTCCAGACGATGGTCGTGCCCGGGAACACCGCGAGGAGCTCGGGCAGGTGCGCGAGGTGCATGGGCGACTTGAGCACCCACCGGCTGCGCGGGCGGCCGTGCTGCAGCACCTGGACCGCCTGCTTGAGGTAGCCGTAGTCCGGCAGGTAGTGCCTGCTGCGCTGCCAGCGGTCGTAGTCGGGCATGTCCGCCCGCGCCAGGTGGGAGCTCCCGTGGGGCAGCAGGTAGTTGCACTCGTCGGGCTTCTCGGCGTCGAGCGGGTGGATCACCCGGAACGCCGGGGCGAGCCGCATGAAGGCGCGCGCCATCTTCCGGGTGTCCTCGATGTGGGCCCGCCGAGCCCCTTCGCCCCGGTCGATATCGGTGAACAGCAGCTCCCACAGGGCCGGACCGCGATGCCCTTCCGAACCGGCGATGATGTTGTGCGCCAGCGTCGTCGCGGTCCTGGGCAGCCCGACGATGACCACAGGGTCCTCTATCGGCTCGTCCTCGATCTCGGGAAACTGATGGATCAGGCGGTCGATCCGGAGCCGGTTCTCCAGGCGGACGCCGACGTCGGAGACGACGCTCTGCCAGCCCATCGGGCTCAGGCCGGGACACGCGGCGAAGGAGCGCAGGAGAAGTCGGAGATCATCGACGAACTCCGGGACCGCCGCCGCGTCCGCCCTCGTCTTCCGCTCCGCCTTGAGCACCAGCGCGTCGAACGTTCGGTCAGGTGCCCGCATCCCGGCGGTCGCCGGGCGCAGCAGGACGTTCAGAGCGCTGGTGGCGAGCGAGGTGCGTCGCACGACGACTCCTCCGAAAAGATGCGAGGCGAACGGGCCGGTCTGAACGTTTTGTCCACAGTAGTTCGACCCGGGTCCACGGTCGAGGTATCTCGGTCGGCACTACCGACACGTGCGCCGAGCAGCACGGCGGAGCGCCACGGCCGCTGCAGCGCTGACCAGCAGGCCGCCCGCACCCGCCACGACAAAGGTGATGCGGGCATCGGTCGCGGCGAGCAGCAGACCGCCCAGCGCGTAGGAGAGCCCTGCGGCCAGGCCGATGGCGCCGTAGAGCGTGCCGAACGCCTGGCCGAGGACGGCAGGCGGGACTATGCGCTGCAGGTGGGTGTTGACGCCGACGTCGAGCGCCGCGATGCCCGCGCCGCGCAGGGTCTGGAGCACCATGGCGGCGGCTATCGAGCCGGCCAGACCGGTGACCAGGTTGCCCGCGCTGCTCACCACGAACCCGACGAGCAGCAGTCCCAGGGCCGGCCAGCGTCCGCCCACGCGGCCGAGCAGCAGGTAGCCGAGCAGGGGAAGCCGCGCCAGCACGACCGCGGAGACGGCGAAGGTCGCGACGTCGACGAGCAGGACGCCGCGGATCCCGCTCGACGTGAACAGCGCCGCCGCGATCAGCGGGCCGAGGGCTTCGAGCCCGTAGGTGCCGACACCGAGTGCGGAGTTGGCGGCCTCGAGGTCGTCGTCGTCGACCATGCGTGGCACGGCGCTGCGCGAGGCCGCGATGAAGGTGGTGGCGCCGATCCCCCGGGCGGCGACCAGGATCAGCAGGATCGGGAGCGGCGGCAGCGCCACGGCTGTCGCGAGCACCAGGAGCCCTTGGACCACCTCGCAGGCGATCATCACCCTGCGGAGCCCGAACCGGTCGCTGATGAGGCCGGCCACCGGGCCGAACAGGCCCGGCACGCAGTCTCCGGCCAGCAGGAGCAGCGCTACCGCGATGGCGGCGCCGGCCTCGGCCTGGAGGTGAACCAGCAGCGCCACCAGACCGAGGGAGTCGCCGAGGACCGACACGGCACGGGCCGTCCACAGCACCCGGAAGTCACGGTTGTGGCGGAGCAGCCGGAACGCGCCGCCCCGTGGCCGCGTGGCGCTCTCGTCCGAGGGCTCAGCCAGGGTCCTGCGCCAGCCCTGGACCGGACGGCGCGACCGGCTGCCGGAGGATCGTCCGCCGCTTCTCGGGTGCGACCTTGCGCACGTCGCTGAGGTAGATCTCATGGTGCTTGCCCACCATGCGGAGCCCGTTGCCCGGGACGAACTCGTCGTGCATCCGAGCGAGCACGTCCGCCTCGTCGTCGAAGGTGCCGACGTGCAGCGTCTGCACGCACCGCCCCTCGGACAGCGGCTCCAGGCGGAGGTCCTCGAGCCGGGCCGGAGGCCCCTTCGTCCCGGCCTGCGCGACGGCGGCGGTGAACATGTCCTCGACTATCCAGTCGGGCTGCATGATCATCAGGGTCCAGTCCCAGCGCGCCTTGTCCCGCTCGGCGGTGAAGGAGCTCATGTCCTCGGCCCACCACTGCCCCTCCAGCGGCATGACGACGAAGTCGCGCCCGAGGTTGCGCTTGGCCGCGAACTTGAGCGCGTACGCCACCGGGTAGAGCGCCTCGACCGCCTCGGCGAAGGCGGGCGAGGTGTTCGGGTCCCCGTGCCCGTCGATCATGAGGTACTGCAGGTCGGGGACGTCGAGCAGGCGGAACTGACCCACCTTCGCCCGGTAGGCGTCGAGGTCCTTCTTGAGGTCGGCCTTGTCCGTCATACGGCACCTGGGCTCGCCGGTGAGCCGCGCCCTTTCCATCTCAGAGGGGCTTGCAGAGGCTTGCAGAGCACCAGTGAACCATCCGGCGGCGCCCGCTCACGTAGGCTGAGCCGGTGGATCCGAGAACACCCCTCAGCTCGATCGGCGGGTTCTCCCGTGTAGCGGTCCGGACACACGCCGGATGACCGCGATCAAGCAGCCCCCGACCCTCACCGGCGTCGACGGGACCGACGGAGCACTCGCGGCCCGGGCTGACGGCACGACCTTTCGTGACACGCTCACGCGCTACTACTCCCTGACGAAGCCCGGGGTGCTCTACGGCAACGTGCTGACGGCGGCCGCGGGCTTCCTGCTCGCGAGCCGTGGGCAGGTGGACCTCTGGCTGTTCGCCGCCCTCGTCGTCGGCACGACGCTGGTGATCGCGTCGGCGTGCGTGCTCAACAACGTGCTCGACCGCGACATCGACGGCGTCATGGACCGCACCAGGAAGCGGGCGACGGTCACCGGCAGCATCGGGGCGCGGCCTGCCGTCGTCTTCAGCGTGGTGCTCGGCGTCGTCGGCATGGCGATGCTCGTCGCCTGGACGAACTGGCTGGTGGTCGCCGTCGGGCTCGGCGGGTTCGTCGTCTACGTCGTGCTCTACGGGATGCTCTCGAAGCGCCTCTCGATCCACGGCACGCTGGTCGGCAGCGTCTCGGGAGCCGCACCGATCCTCGCCGGGTACGTGGCGGTCTCCGGTGTGGTCGACGTCGGCGCGGTGCTCGTCTTCCTCGCCGTCTTCCTCTGGCAGATGCCCGAGTTCTACTCGATAGCGATCTACCGGCACGAGGAGTACGCCAGGGCGGGCGTCCCGGTCATCTCGGTGGTCCGGAGCATCCGGAACACGAAGATCCAGATCCTTGCCTACACGGTGGCGTTCGTCGTCTCGACCCTGCTCCTGCCCGTGTTCGGCTATGTCGGGATCGTCTACACCGTGGTGATGGGCGCGGTCGGCGCCTACTGGACCTGGCTCGGCATCACCGGGCTCCGGGCGGACGACGACGACCGCTGGGCGCGACAGATGTTCCGGTTCTCGCTCGTGGCCGTCCTGGCGCTCTGCCTGATGGTCTCGGTCGGACCGGTGCTGCCCTGACGGCGAGGCCTATCGCACACCTGCGATCGAGCGCAGCACATCCACCACGCCGTGCTCGGTGATGCTCCCGCACACCTCACCGGCCGCGCACCGGACCTCGGCCGGCGCGTTCCCCATCGCCACCGCGCGAGCCGCCCACTCGAACATCGGCAGGTCGTTGTGGCCGTCACCGACCGCGATCGTGTGCTCCGGGGCAATTCGTAGGCGACGACGAACACGTTCCAGGGCGGTCGCCTTCGAGAGGCTCGGCGCCGTCAGGTCGAGCCAGTCACCGGGCTCGGTGGTCGAGCCCAGCGTGACGGTCACGTCGAACCAGCCCAGCTCCGGCCCCAGCCGGGCGACGTCGGTCGCATGCACGACGGCGCGCGTGGTGGGCGCGGCCCACAGGTCAGGTGCCCGCCCCACGACGTGCTGCCGGCCGTTGAGCAGCCCGTCCGGGAACAGGGCGCTGACCTCGTAGCCCTTGCCCAGGACCTCGGTCGCGAGCAGCGCGTCCGGGACCGCGTCGCGGGCCCGCTGCAGTACGCGGCCGGCGTCGAACCGCACCGCGTCCTCGACGATCAGACGGTGCTCGCTGATCCGCGCGGTCACTGCACCGTTGGAGCAGATCACGCGGCCTTGACGCAGCCCGAGCCGCTTGACGATCGACGCCACCCCGACCAGCGACCTGCCCGTCGTGATCACCACGTGATGGCCGGACGCGACCGTCGCCTGGACTGCTGTCACCGTCGCGTCCGGGATGTGCCCGTCCAGTGCGAGCGTGCCGTCGATATCGAGCGCCACCAGGCGCGCTGTAGAGGCGAGCGGCGTCGTCGGTGACGCCGTGCTGGCTTTCTCGGTCACGGTCTTCTCCCGTAGGGGCGGGTTCTGGAGCGCCCGGCGCCGGGGGGTCTGCGTCGGTATGACCAATCTCGCCCCGGTAAGGGGGACGCCGTAACCGCGTTCGGAGGCCATCTTGGGGACATTTCAAATGTCCGGAACGTGTCCGACTGATCCGAGATTCGATCCTGAGCCGGTGAACTCATAGCGAGAGGCCATCCCTTCCTCCCTGTTACAGGATTCCGGAATGGCCTCTGACCTGATGTCTCGGTGGAGCTGGGGGGACTCGAACCCCCGACCCCCTGCATGCCATGCAGGTGCGCTACCAGCTGCGCCACAGCCCCGAAAGGGTGTTCGCCCAGGTGGGCGAGCGCCGTCAGTCTAGACCGATTCGGCTGCTGGAGCCAAAGCGAGCCGTCGCTGCCCGACGCCGCCCACCAGGGCGACCCTTCACCGTCGCGCCCGGTCACGCCGCGGTGATGAGGCTTCCCGTCGTGGCGCGCGCTCGGTCGAGCCGGCCGGCGACGTCGGACCAGTTCGCCAGGTTCCAGAACGCCTTGACGTACTCGGCCTTGACGTTGAGGTAGTCCAGATAGAAGGCGTGCTCCCACATGTCGAGCATCAGCAGGGGCGTGACGCCCAGCGGCACGTTCGCCTGCTGGTCGAACAGCTGGAACACCAGCAGCCGCCCGCCGATGCTGTCCCAGCCGAGCACCGCCCAGCCGGAGCCCTGGATACCCGTCGCCACTGCCGCGAAGTGGGCCTTGAACGCCGCGAAGCTGCCGAACTGGTCGGTGATGGCCGCCCCGAGCTCGCCGTCCGGCTCGCCGCCGCCCTCGGGTGAGAGGTTGTGCCAGAACACCGTGTGGTTGGTGTGCCCGCCCAGGTTGAACGCCAGGTTCTTCTCGTGCAGGTTCACCGCGGCGAGGTCGCCGCTCTCCCGGGCGCCGGCCAGCGCGTCGAGCGCGGCGTTGGCGCCCGCCACGTACGCGGCGTGGTGCTTGTCGTGGTGCAGCTCCATGATCCGCCCGCTGATGTGCGGCTCGAGCGCCGCGTAGTCGTAGGGCAGGTCAGGCAGGGTGTAGACAGGCATTTCCGGTCCTCTCATCGCAAGATGTCGATACGTCCGACGCTAGAACCTCAACCCTGGTTGAGGTCAATGACGGCGACACCGGCGGGACGGTGATCGTCGACACACCCGCCGTCGGCGCAGTGACCCCGGTCACAGCACTTGACCCTGTTCCTGGAACACGGTCTGGAGTGGGTCTCGCACGTGCCGAGCAAGAGCGACCGGACGAGGGGTGCGAGATGTATGCACGACGGATGATCAGGGCCGGGCTGGCCCTGGCGGCGACGGCTGGGCTCGCCGGATCGCTGCTGGCCGCGCCGGCCGCCGGTGTCGAGGAGCGGACGAGCGGACCGGACTGGGGAGCCTGTCCGGCGGACATGCCTGACGCCGCGCGGGCGCAGCTGGAGTGCGCGACGGTGCCCGTACCGCTGGACCACGACAGGCCCGACGGTACGGCCATCGAGATCATGATCTCCCGGCTGGCGAGCACCAAGCCCGCCGACCGCCAGGGCGTGCTGCTCCTGAACCCTGGCGGGCCTGGTGGCTCGGGGCTCTCCCAGCCGGCCGACATGAGCGCGCTGGGCATGCCGTCGACGGTCCTGGGCGCCTACGACCTGATCGGCATGGACCCGCGCGGCGTGGGCCACTCGGCGCCGGTGAGCTGCGGCTTCACGGTCGAGCAGAACTACCCGGGCAACGTCCCGCGATACGCCGAGGACGCGGCGGGAGTGACCGAGCAGGCCAGGTTCGCGCGGGAGATCGCCGACCAGTGCGCGGCCAACGATCCAGAGGGCCGTATGCAGCACATGACGACGGCCAACACCGCGCGCGACATGGACCTGATCCGGGAGGCGCTCGGCGAGGAGAAGCTCAGCTTCTACGGCGCGTCGTACGGCAGCGCGCTGGGCGCCGCCTACGCCTCGCTGTTCCCCGAGCGGGGCGGCCGGATAGTGGTGGACAGCAACCTCGGCGCGACGTCGCTCGACCGGGGCAGCCTGCGCAGGTTCGGGCTCGGCATGGAGGACCGCTTCCCCGACTTCGCTGCCTGGGCGGCAGAGCGGCACGACAGCTACGGGCTCGGCCGGACACCCGGCCAGGTGCGGAAGAACTTCGTCGCCCAGGCGGACCGCCTCGAGCGCCGGCCCGTCGGAGGGATCGACGGCGGCACCTTCCGGTTCTACATGTTCGTCGCGGCCTACGCCGACAGCAGCTTCCCGATGGTCGCGCAGCTCTGGCAGTCGCTGGCCGACGCCGACGCGGCGTCCGCCGGCCGGTACGCGGAGAAGCTGGCGCCCGCCGCGGGCGGGCCACGCGCGACGGACGCCGTCCAGCGGCCGGCCGGTACGACGGCGACCCCATCGCCCTACGACAACACCTGGGCGGCTTTCCTCGCCGTCACCTGCAACGACACCGACTGGGCCGAGGGCGTCGGCACCTACCGGCGCGCCGTCGCCGTCGACCGTGAGCGGTACCCGCTGTTCGGTGCGGCGGGGGCGAACATCACGCCGTGCGCGTACTGGCACAACGACCCGGTCGACCCGCCGGTGGAGTTCGCCGACGAGGGGCCGGAGAACGTCCTCGTGCTGCAGAACCTGCGGGACCCGGCGACGCCGCACCGCGGCGGCGAGATCACGCGCGAGGCGTTCGGCGACCGGGCCCGGCTGGTCAGCGTCGACAGCGGCGGCCACGGGGTCTACGTCTACGACGACAACCCGTGCGCGCTGAACACCACCACGCGGTTCCTGCTCAGCGGCAACCTGCCGGGGTCGGACGTCTTCTGCGGGGCCTCGAAGGCGTCGGGCCTCGCGCTGGACGACGCCGGCCAGCGCGAACGCGCAGAGACCCTGGTCCGGCTGGACCGCGAGCCGGGATCTACCTGGCGGTAACCCCCCGGCGCGACAACGAACGAGAGCCCGGCCGATGGCCGGGCTCTCGTATCGGTGGAGCTGGGGGGACTCGAACCCCCGACCCCCTGCATGCCATGCAGGTGCGCTACCAGCTGCGCCACAGCCCCGAATTGGTCTCCCCCAGCCATCCGGCCGGGCGAGCGTCGTTAGTCTATGCAGACCGACGCCAAGGACCAAATCAAAACCCGCGTGCGCTCGATCACGCCGGCAACCCGCCGAAGAACTCAAGCAGCTACTGCCGGGCCTCCGGCCCTGACTGCCAGGTGTCGAGCGGGTATCCGGCGCCCACGTTGTGCGCGACCAGCCGCCATGCCGGTGCCGCGCCCGGGGCGGACGCGTGCAGGTGCGACCAGTGCACGTTGTGCAGGCCGTGCAGCCCACGCCACGTAGCCGGGTCGAGGCCCAGCAGGCGGGTGATCGCCTGGGTGATCGCCGAACCGTGCGAGACCACCACCAGGGTGTCCCCCGCGCTCAGCGCCGCGGCGTGCCGCAGCACCGCCTCTTCCATCCGGCGGGCGACCACGTCCTTCGGCTCGACCCCCTCGACCGGCGGCTCGCCGCCGCTCCGCCAGACCGCGTGCTCGTCCGGCCAGCGCTCAGCGATCTCGGCGTCGGTCATGCCCTCCCAGATGCCGAACGAGCGCTCGCGCAGCCCGGCGTCGGTCACGACCTCCTGGCCCACGTGCCGCGCGTAGGCGGCTGCCGTGTCCCGGGCCCGCCCCAGGTCACTGGCGACCACGAGGGAAGCCTTGTGCGACGCCGCGAGGGCCGTGGCGCCCTGCTCCGCCTGCCACCGCCCGACCTCGTCGAGCGGGATGTCGATCTGACCCTGCAGCCGCAGTCCCGCGTTGTACGCGGTGCGCGCATGGCGCAGCAGCACTACCGTCCCAGCTGTCACCGGCGCGAGTCCCCCGCCAGGTAGATGGCGCCGTCGTCGGGGTCGCTGTACTCGCCGGTGTCGCCGCCGCCCTGGGCGTCCTCCGGGAGGTCGATCGCCGGGCAGTCCTTCCACAGCCGCTCGAGCGCGTAGTACGTGCGGTCCTCGGCGTGCTGCACGTGCACGACGACGTCACCGAAGTCGATGAGCACCCAGCGCGCCTGGGCCTTGCCCTCCCGCCGGATCGGCTTGACGCCCTCCTTGAAGAGCTGCTCCTCGACCGCGTCGACGATCGCCGAGACCTGACGCTCGCTCGCACCGGACGCGATGAGGAACACGTCGGTGAGCACCAGCTGCTCGCTCACGTCGAGCGCGATGATCTCCTGCGCCTTGACACTGCTCGCGGCTCGCGCAGCGATGATCGCGAGCTCTGTGGCCCGCTCCGTAGCGGTCATGCCGCATCTCCTCCGTTGAAGCCGGGCAACCTGCCCGACAGACTGCCCAGCATGGCGGCCGCCTGATCCGCATCGATACTGCTGTCGCCCTTGAGCACCAGGTTCCAGATCAGGAGGCCCAGCACGAACGCCACGACCACCAGGATGATGTAGTGCAGCCAGGTGTACTGCGGACCCTCGTCCTCCTCCTCGTCCCACTCCTCCTCCACCTCACGGCGGGAAGAACGGGACGGAGCGGCGGGGCCGGCAGCGAACTGGCCACCGGGTGCGCCAGGGAACTGCTGTCCAGGACCACCCACCGGGCCGGAGCCCGGGCCACCCGCACCGGGACGCCCGGGGAACGGGGAACCGGGGGCCTGGGGCGCGCCGCCCGGCGGCAGCGACTGCGGGGCCGCCGGGGCAGCCGACTCCCAGGGCAGCGCGGGCGCGCCGGCCGCCATCGGGCCGCTGGTCGGGCCTCCGGCCGGCGGGGCAAGACTCCCGGGACGCTGCTGACCGAGGCCCGCAGGCGCTCCGGGTCGCGTCCCGAACGGTGACGGCGGGCCCGACGGCGACTGGGTGGGCCCGGAAGGAGGGGGACCCCACTGCGCCGTCTGGCCGGGGTCGCCGGGCCTACCGGCAGCCGGGGGCATGCCGGGACCGGGGCCCTGCGGGGCGCTCTGCCCGCCGAACCTGCCCGAGCGACCCTGCTGCGGGGCGGGCGGCACGGGCGCGGCGGACGGGCGGGCGCCGAACGGGCTGGGCGGCCCGCCCTGCGGGCCCTGTCCGCCTGGGCCTTGTCCGCCAGGACCCTGCTGGCCGGGCCCACCGGGGCCCGAGACCTGCTGGCCACGACCGGGAGCAAAGCCACCGGGACCGGACGGCGCGGCACCCGGCCGGCCCTGCCCGGGCGCACCGGCGCCGTACGGCGGCGGGTTGCCACCAGGCTGCTGCACGGGTGTCAGGCGACCGGTCGCGTCCACACCGCGCGAGCCACCTGTCGCCTGCGGCGGCCGGGCGACCGGCGGGTTCTGCGGCGCCCAGCCACCCTCGGGCGCGGGCGCGGGCGCGCCACGGTGCGGAGGCTGCTGCTGCCCGCCCTGGGGCGGATAGGCGCTGCCACCGGTACCACCTGCGGCTGCAGCCGCAGCGGCAGCCTCACGCTCGCGAATCTCGCGGCGCGTCATGGGACGACCATTGTTGTCACTCATCGTGAAGACCTCGATACAGTCCGTGCTTGGCGATGTACTGGACCACGCCGTCAGGCACCAGATACCAGACCGGCAACCCCTCCTCGGCCCGACGACGGCAGTCGGTAGAGGAGATAGCTAGCGCAGGCACCTCGAGCGTCGTCACGCCGTCCCGAGGAAGCCCGTCAACGGAGAGCTTGTGCCCTGGCCGTGTGACAGCGACGAAGTGTGCCATGTCCCACAGCTTCTCGGAATCCTTCCACCGAAGAATCTGCTGGATGGCGTCCGCACCAGAGATGAAATAGAGGTCCGCCTCCGGCCGCTGCTGACGCAGATCCCGGAGGGTGTCCACCGTGTAGGTGAGGCCCGCTCGGTCGATGTCGACGCGGCTCACCGTGAAGCGGGGGTTCGACGCCGTCGCGATCACCGTCATGAGATAACGGTGCTCGGCCTGGGTGACCCGCTGCTGCTGCTTGAATCCTGGTCGGCCCGTGGGGACAAAGACGACTTCGTCCAGCCCCAGGTGGGCGACCGCCTCGCTGGCGGCCACGAGGTGGCCGTGGTGGATGGGATCGAACGTACCGCCCATCACCCCGATGCGCGGCCTGCTCCCAGTAGGGGCACTCATACCGTGGGTGCACTCATCTGGTCGTCAGGCTCCCGTCAGGCGAATCAGTGTCGGTTGCCGACGTTGCGGAACGCGTACGTGACGACCAGCGCGGCCACGAGGGAGCCGAAGGCGATCAGGCCGAGGACGATCGGTGCGATCGGCTCGTTGGCGTGCTCCGTAGCGGCCTCGGCGGCCAGGACAGCGTTGTGCAGCACGGGGGTTCCTCCCGGTCGGACGTGCTCAGGTGGGCTTTAGTCTCTCACGGACGAATTGCGGCCTGTACATCGTGGCACTGGGCCGCAAGGAGATCCTGGGGAAATCTCCGGACGCTGACGGGCCGTCACGGTTTGACGTGCCCGTCGCCCGTCACCACCCACTTCGTCGTGGTGAGCTCGGTCAGTCCCATGGGACCACGAGCATGCAGCTTCTGCGTGGAGATGCCGATCTCGGCACCCAGGCCGAGCTCGCCGCCGTCGGTGAACCGGGTGGACGCGTTCACCATCACCGCAGCGGAGTCGACCTCCGCGACGAACCGGTCGGCCGCCGCGATGTCGCGCGTCACGATCGCCTCGGTGTGCCCGGAGGACCAGGTGCGGATGTGCTCGATCGCCTCGTCGAGGGACGGCACCACCCGGACGCCGAGCTCCAGCGCGAGGTACTCGGTCGCCCAGTCCTCGTCAGTCGCGGGAACCATGTCGGCACCGGCCGGGGCAAAGGTCATGGCCGCCGGGTCACCGTGCAGCACCACACCGGCGTCGGACAGCGCGGTGAGCGCCGCCGGGAGGAAGCCGGCCGCGGCGTCCTCGTGCACGAGCAGCGTCTCCGCGGCGTTGCAGACGCCTACCCGCTGGGTCTTGGCGTTCATCACGATCGCAACGGCCATGGCGACGTCGGCGGTCGCGTCCACGTAGACGTGCACGTTGCCGACGCCGGTCTCGATCACGGGCACGAGGGACTCGCGGACCACCGTCTGGATGAGGTCGGCGCCGCCCCGGGGGATCAGCACGTCCACGAGGCCGCGGGCGCGCATGAGCGCCACGCCGCCGGCCCGGCCGTGCGCGTCGATGGTCTGGACCAGGTCGGCCGGCAGGCCCTGCGCGACGAGGGCGTCCCGCATCACCGCGACGATCACCTCGTTCGACGCCGCCGCGGCGCTCCCCCCGCGGAGGATCACCGCGTTGCCGGACTTCAGCGCCAGGCCCGCGGCGTCGACCGTGACGTTGGGACGGGCCTCGTAGATCATGCCGACCACACCCATCGGGACGCGGATCTGGCGCAGGCGCAGGCCGTTCGGCAGGGTCTGCCCACGCACCACCTCGCCGACCGGGTCGGGCAGGCCCGAGACGTCGCGCAGCGCGTCGGCGATCTGCGCGATCCGCTCCGGGGTCAGCGCGAGCCGGTCCAGGAGCCCGTCGGACATCCCGTTCGCGCGTCCTCGCTCCAGGTCCTCGGCGTTCGCGGCGACTATCCGGTCCGCGGCGGTCACCAGGGCACCCGCGATCGCACCGAGCGCGGCGTCCTTCGTCATGCGGTTCGCCGTGGCGAGGGTGCGCGACGCGACCTTCGCGCGCCGGGCGACGTCGCGCACCGCGGCGGTGACGTCCACCTCCGCGGCGCCCGACGGCGGCGGCGTGGCCGCCCCGGGAGTGTCGCCTCCGGTACGCGTCGCCTCGTCCTGGCTCACTGTCGTCATGCGTCGAGAGTACGTCGGACGGGGCCGATCACGGAGGGCGAATCCGCGGTGCGGACGCTCACGAGGACGGAAGCGCCTGCTGGCCCGTCGGCCGGTCGAGCACCAGGTCGTCCCGGTGCACGACCACGCGGTCGTACCCCTCCCCCAGCTCCTCGCGGAGCGTGTACGTGGAGCGCCCAAGGAGCGCGGGGAGGTCGCTCGCGTCGAAGGCGACGAGCCCGCGCGCGACCACCGTGCCGTCCGGCCCGACGAGCTCCACCGGGTCACCCGCGTCGAACTGGCCCTCCGCCTTCGTGATCCCGGCGGGCAGGAGCGAGGCGCGGCCGCCGAGAACGGCTCGCGCGGCGCCGGCGTCCAGGTGGAGGCGGCCCTCCGTGCGTGCCGCATGCGCTATCCACAGCCGGCGCGCCGACGTGCGGCGTCCAGTGGCGGAGAAGAAGGTGCCGACGTCGTCCCCGGCGAGGGCTGCCGCCGCGTTGCTCGCGAGCGTCAGGACGGTGGGGACGCCCGCACCGGTGGCGATCCGCACCGACTCCAGCTTGGTGACCATGCCGCCCGTGCCGACGGAGCTGCCGCGCGCGGTCACCTCGACGCCAGCGATCTCGGCGAGGTCGTCGACCTGCGGGATGCGCCGGGCACCGGGGCGCGACGGCGGCGCGTCGTGCAGCCCGTCGACGTCGGTCAGCAGCAGCAGCGCGTCGGCCCGCACGAGGTGCGACACGAGTGCGGCCAGGCGGTCGTTGTCGCCGAACTTCAGCTCGTCGGTGGTGACCGCGTCGTTCTCGTTGATGACCGGCACGACGCCGAGCACGAGCAGGCGCTCGAGGGCCCGCTGCGCGTTCCGGTAGCGGGCGCGGCGGACGGTGTCCTCGGCGGTGAGCAGGATCTGGCCGATCTGGATCCCGAACGCCGCGAACTCCTCCTGGTACCGGCCGGCGAGCTGGCCCTGGCCCACCGACGCCGCCGCCTGCATGGTGGCGAGGTCGCGCGGCCGCGAGCCGAGACCCAGCGGGCCGATGCCCGCCGAGACCGCGCCGGAGGTCACCAGCACTATCTGGGTGCCGGCGGCCTGCCGGGCGGCCAGCACCTCGACGACCCCGCGCAGCGCCCCGACGTCGAGGTGCCCGTCCGGGCCCGTCAGGGACGACGAGCCGATCTTCACCACCACGCGGCGGGCGCCGGCGATCACGGACCGGGCGCTCGGGGCGTCCTGGGGGCTGGCCGAAGGTTCGATGGAGCTCACTCCCCCATCCTCGCCGGATTACCGCCCGCGACGCGCGGTCATTTCACGCACCGGTCACGCCCGCCCCGCCGAGGTAGCCATGACTACCTCGGCGGAGTGGTTACTCGGCGTCCGGGTCCGTCCAGTGGCCGGCCTCGCGTTCGGTCCACAGCTCGCGCCGGGCCTCGGTCTTGGCGTCCATCCGCTCGTTGAACTCCCGGCGCTTGTCGCCACGCGTCGGCCGGTCGTTCTGCTCGAGGCGCAGGTCGGTGCCGCGTCCGCCGAGCAGCTCGGGGCCGGTCTGCAGCGTGGGCTCCCAGTCGAAGACGACGGCGTTCTTCGGGTCGCCGATACGCACCTCGTCACCGGCGACGGCGCCTGCCTTGAACAGCCCGTCCTCGACGCCGATCTTGGCGAGCCGGTCCGCGAGGAAGCCAACGGCCTCGTCGTTGTTGAAGTCGGTCTGCTTGACCCAGCGCTCCGGCTTGGTCCCGCGTACCTCGAACCAGTAGCCGGTCTCATCGCCACCGAGGCGGCGCACGGTGAACCTGGCCTCGTCGACGGCGCGCGGCCGCAGCACGACCGGGGCAGGCGCGGGCGGCGGCGCCGCGGCGCGGGCCTTCTCCACGGTCTCGGCCAGCGCGAACTTCAGCTCGCGCAGGCCCTCGTGGCTGGCGGTCGAGATCTCGAAGACGCGCAGCCCGCGCTCCTCGAGGTCCGACTTCACGAACTCCGCGAGCTCGCGGGCCTCCGGCACGTCGATCTTGTTGAGCACGATGAGCCGGGGGCGCTCGTTGAGCGGCACCCGGCCGCCCTCGAGGCCGATGTCCCCGGCGTACTTGGCGAGCTCCTCCTCGATCACGTCGAGGTCGCTGATCGGGTCACGACCGGGCTCAAGGGTGGCGCAGTCGAGCACGTGCACGATCATCGCCGTGCGCTCGATGTGCCGCAGGAACTCCAGGCCGAGGCCCTTGCCCTCGCTCGCACCCGGGATCAGGCCCGGGACGTCCGCGACGGTGAACCGCGACTGGCCGGCCTGCACCACGCCGAGGTTCGGCACCAGGGTGGTGAACGGGTAGTCGGCGATCTTGGGCCGGGCGGCGGAGATCGCGGCGATCAGGGACGACTTGCCGGCGCTGGGGAAGCCCACGAGCGCGACGTCGGCGATCGTCTTGACCTCGAGCTCGATCTCGGCGGCGTCACCCTCCTCGCCGAGCAGCGCGAAGCCGGGGGCCTTGCGCGTGTGCGACGACAGCGCCCGGTTGCCCAGGCCGCCCTTGCCGCCCGCTGCGACGACGTACTCGGCGCCGTCGCCCACGAGGTCGGCCAGGACGTTGCCGTCCAGGTCCTTCACGACCGTGCCGTCAGGCACCTTCAGGATCAGGTCGCCGCCCTTGCTGCCGTCCTTGTCGCCGCCCATCCCCTGGGTACCCGACGTCGCCCGACGGTGCGGCGAGTGGTGGTACTCGAGCAGGGTGGTGGTGCTCGCGTCGACGACCAGCTTCACCGTGCCGCCGTCGCCACCGTTACCGCCGTCGGGCCCTGCGAGGGGCTTGAACTTCTCGCGACGGATCGAGGCGCAGCCGTTCCCGCCGTTTCCCCCGGCGGCATGAAGCACCACCCGGTCTACGAAGCTGGCCATGTCTCGATCCTCTCAAAAACTGCTCAGGCAGAGCAGCCCTGCACGGGCCGCTCAAGAAAAAAGCGAAGGGGGCACACCGTCACCAGTGCGCCCCCTTACGCGGAAGCCGGTACTCAGGCGTCATTCATGACGCCTGACCCTGCGGTTGCGCTACGGGCGAGTGCCTCGTTCCTCGGCCCTCACCCTGCGCTTCACCTCCGGCTCAGGCGTCGACTGTCACGATGTCGATGACCTTGCGGCCACGACGCGCACCGAACTGAACGGCGCCGGGGGTGAGGGCGAACAGCGTGTCGTCCTTGCCGCGGCCCACGTTGATGCCGGGGTGGAAGTGGGTGCCGCGCTGGCGGACGATGATCTCGCCGGCCTTCACGACCTGGCCGCCGAAGCGCTTCACGCCGAGGCGCTGGGCGTTGGAGTCACGACCGTTGCGCGAGGAACTCGCGCCCTTCTTGTGTGCCATCTCAGGACCTGTCTTTCGGGACGAAGTAGAAGAAGAAGTATCTGGATCACGCGCGGGCCGCTAGGCCCGCAGCGGAAGTCACTTGATGCCGGTGACCTTGAGCCGGGTCAGCGACTGACGGTGACCCTGACGCTTGCGGTAGCCGGTCTTGTTCTTGAACTTGAGGATCACGATCTTCGGACCCTTCTCGTCCCGAACGACCTCGGCGGTGACCTTGACCTTCGCCAGCTTCTTCGCGTCGGTGGTCACCTTCTCCCCGTCCACGAGCAGGAGGGCCGGGAGCTCGAGGGTCTCACCGGGCTTCGCCTGGACACGGTCCATGACGACGATGCTCCCGACGGACACCTTCTCCTGACGGCCACCAGCCTTGACGATCGCGTACACCACGTTCAACTCATCTCTCTAGTCTTGGCGTGCGCGCACGACGGAATCCACCGGCTTTGCTGTGACTCGCTCCGCCGCAGCGGTCGAGTGCGATGCGCCATGGGCACGCAGGACGGGTGCGCAGACAGCACACCGAAGCACTAGGTTACGCGACGCCCTCGACGGGTTCAAACCGACGGGCGGGTGGCCTTGGCCACGCTCTGCCGCGGCCCCTCCGCCACAAACCGGTCACCCGACCTCCCCGGCGGGCACCTGGCGACCTTGATCGGCCTGTGCCTACCCTGGGATCGGGTGATCCCGATGGCCTCTGAACCGGTAGCAGTGCACGACGACATCGAACGCGCCATGCGCGCGGTCCCCCGCCGGGAGTTCCTGCCGCGCTCCCAGCGGCCGCTCGCGCACGAGGACCGGCCGCTGCCCATCGGGCGTGGGCAGACCTCCTCGCAGCCCGCGACGGTCGCCGCCATGCTCCGCCTGCTGCGCGTACCGCTCGGCGCGCGCGTGCTCGACGTCGGCTCGGGCTCCGGCTGGACCACCGCACTGCTGGCCTATCTCGCCGGGCCCCAGGGCTCGGTGCTCGGCGTGGAGCGCGACAGCCGGCTCGCCGAGTGGGGCGCGGCCAACGTGGGACGCACGGAGATGAGCTGGGCGAGCATCGAGCAGGCCACGCCCGGCATGCTCGGACATCCCCGGCCCAACGGCTGGGACCGGATCCTCGTCTCTGCCTCGGCGCCCGCGCTGCCGCGGGCCCTGGTGGACCAGATCGGGTACGGCGGCCGCATGGTCATCCCCATCCGGACCACGCTGCTGCTCATCGAGCGGCTGCCCGACGGACGCACCCGTGCGACCGACCACGGCGGGTACCGGTTCGTGCCACTCATCCAGGATCCCGAGCCGTGAGCGAAAATCCGTGCAAAGCGGATTTTCAATGCCAATTCGGAATGGAATCGACAAGCGTAGGTCAATAGATCGTCTAAAGGCCTTCGCGAGGCGTCCACATCTGCCCCTCGCGACCGTAACCTACGGTCCCGTAGGCTCCTGGGTATCTGCGCGATGGACGAAATCGTCCGATTCCCCGACTGAGAAGTCGACACCGAGCATGTGAGGACCACATGGCCCAAGCTGCCCCCCTCGTCCGTGACGGTTTCCGCCCGACGAAACCGCGCGACCCCAATGCGCAGCCGGTGACCAGCACCTACTCGTCGCTGGCACGCACCGTGCGCGACGCCGGACTGCTCAACCGGGCGCACCGCTACTACGCCTGGACCCTCGCCGCGCTCACCGTCGCGCTCGGCGGGATCATCACGGGCTTCGTCCTGCTGGGTGACTCCTGGTTCCAGCTCCTCATGGCAGGAGCGCTCGGCCTGGTGCTGACGCAGTTCGCCTTCGTCGCACACGAGGCGTCGCACCGCCAGGTCCTCGAGTCCGGTCGCCGGAACGACCAGCTGGGCCGCTTCCTCGCCAATACCGTGGTCGGCATCAGCTACTCGTGGTGGATGAACAAGCACACCCGGCACCACGCGAACCCGAACCGGGTCGGCAAGGACCCGGACATCGCGAACGACACGATCGCCTTCACCGAGGAAGGTGTCCGCCAGCACCGCGGGCTCAAGCGGTGGATCAACCGCTACCAGGGCTGGCTGTTCTTCCCCCTCCTGACCCTTGAGGGCCTGAACCTGCACGTCATCTCGATCCAGTCGCTGTTCCAGGGACCGCCGGAGACGCTTCGGTCCCGCGTGGGCGAGCTCGTCACCATCGCCGTACGCCTCAGCGTGTACGTCGCGATCCTGTTCCTGGTGCTGCCGCTCGGTATGGCCTTCGCGTTCCTGGGTGTCCAGCTGGCCGTCTTCGGCGTCTACATGGGTGCGTCGTTCGCCCCGAACCACAAGGGCATGGCGATCATCCCCGCCGACAGCAAGCTCGACTTCCTCTCGAAGCAGGTGCTCACCTCGCGCAACATCCGGGGCGGCCGCTTCATGAACATCCTCATGGGCGGGCTCAACTTCCAGACCGAGCACCACCTGTTCCCGAGCATGCCGCGGCCGCACCTCATCAAGACCGCCGAGATCGTCCGGGAGCACTGCGCCAACCTCGGCATCCCCTACACGGAGACGACCCTGGCGCACTCGTACCTGCTCGTCGTCAACTACCTGAACCGGGTGGGGCTCGCGGCACGCGACCCGTTCGACTGCCCGGAGTACCACTCGCTCCGCAAGGTCTGACCTTCGGGGCAGCAGCAGATCTTGCCGCGCCCAAGGGCGCGAGCGGCCGGTAGGACGTCAGCGTCCACCGGTCACTCGCGCCCTTCGGCGTGCTCGTCAGCGTGCCGACGGCAGCGCGCCTCGTACGACTCCGAGCCGCCGACGTGCGCGGCGACCGGGACGAGCGCGCCGCCCGTGTCGTCCGTGTCGCTGTCGGTGGCGGGTACCGGTGGCGCACCGGGCACCCGGACGTGGAAGGCCGCGTCCGCGCCGCACACCGAGCAGACGGCGGTGAGCTTCTCCACCGACTCGGCGAGCGCCATCAGCTCGGGCAGGGGCGAGAAGGGCCGGCCGTCGAACGTGACGGACAGCCCCGCGACCACCACCACGAGCCCGCGGCGGGCCAGCTCCGAGGCCACGGGCACGAGGTCCGCGCCGAAGAACTGCGCCTCGTCGATCGCGACGAGCTCGGTCTCCGTCCCGGCATCGGCCCCCGCACCGGTCGCGCCGTCGAGCAGGGCGAGGATCTCCGCGGCGTCCGACACCGTGTGCGAGGGCACGCCCTGACCCGAGTGCGAGGTCACTCTGCCCAGCCCCCTGCGGGCGTCGAGCGAGTGACTCACCACCAGCACACCGCGCCGGGCGATCCGGGCGCGCCGCACCCGGCGCAGCAGCTCCTCGGACTTGCCCGCGAACATGGGGCCGGCGATCACTTCGAGGCGCCCAGCGCCCAGGCCGTCTTCCATGGTCGCCAGTCAACCACTCCGCTACGTTGACGAGCATGGCCACCGACGTCGAGACCGTACTGTTCCTGCCGGGGCTGGGCGCCGGCATCGATCCGTGGGAGGCGCAGCTGCGCGCCCTGCCCGCCGGGTTCACGGGCCTGGCCCCGGACATCCCCGGGCTCGACCGTGCGGCGACGCCCGGCGCTTTCACGTTCGCGGGGGCGGCACGCGCGCTGCGGGACCTGCTCGACGAGCACGGGATCGACCGGGCGCACGTCTGCGGCCTGTCGCTCGGCGCGATGACGGCAACCCAGCTCGTGCTCGACTTTCCCGAGCGGGTCGCCTCCCTCGTGCTCTCGGGCAGCCAGGTCCGCCCGCCTGCCGCGCTCATGGCGATCCAGCGGACGATCGTCCAGATGCTGCCGGAGAGCGCCGCTGAGCGCATGGTCATGACCAAGGCGCAGTGGCTCGGGGCCCTCCGGGTGGTCGCGGACGTGAACTTCCGCGAGGGGCTGGCGAGCATCCAGGCGCCGACCCTCGTCCTGTGCGGCAGCCGCGACATCGCCAACCTCGCGCCGGCGCGGGAGCTCGCCGCGACGATCCCGAACGCCGAGCTGCGGATCGTCCCGCGGGTCGGCCACCCGTGGAACCGGCAGGAGCCGGAGCTCTTCTCCCGGACGATCGCCGAGTTCTACGAGCGGCTGTCGGCGGCCGACTGACGCCCCGGGAGCTCCTGCCACTCGCCGCGGAGCACACCCATGACCACCGAGTCGTGGCGCACACCGTCGACCACCCTGGCCTGGCGGAACCGCGCCTCCTCCACGAAGCCCAGCGCCTTCCCGACCCCGAGCATCGCCTCGTTGCCCGACCATGTCGCGAAGTCCAGCCGCACCCATGGTGTGCTCGCGAACAGGAAGGTCGTCCACAGCGCGAGCGCGGTGCGCCCGATCCCCCGGCCCCGCACGGCCGGGTCGTACACGGTGACGCCCATGCGTGCCCATTCGGTCTCGCGTGACTCCCAGTACCACGCCACGGTCCCGACGAGCTCGCCGCCGACGTCGACCACCAGCCGGCGAGGCGGGAGTGCTTGGCTGCCCGACGGCGGCGTACCCGGACGTTGAGCACAGCGGCTGCTGTGCGGCTGCCCCCGATCCTGGCAGCTACTGCTGTGCTCAACGTCCGGCCGTGACGACGGCGACGGCGACGGCGACCAGGCCAGCCCATTGTCTCGTCCGAGCGACGTGACGAACGTGTCGGCCTCGGCGCTGGCCAGGACCGGGTAGTAGGGACCGTCCCAGCGATGCCAGTCGTGCTCTGGCCGCAACCAGGCGCGGAAAGCGTTTAGGCGGGAGCCGTCCAGCCGCGAAGGGCGACTGCCAATCCGGTGGCGGTCACGCCTCGGGAGTAGATCTCGGGTGGCACGCGCCCGATCCTCCCCGGACCTCCGCACCGGGCGGAAGACTTTTACGAGGCGCAGCTGGACCTGCCGGATCGCCTGTCCGCCGAGTTCGGTCGGTTGCAAGCCAGGCCTCGTGACTTCGGTCGCTTGCCATGAGATCGGTCGGTTGATTGACCGATCTCATGGCAAGTGACCGAAGTCAAGGATGGGCCGGTGCAAGGGACCGAAGTCCCCGCTGGCCCAGCCTCCACATCACAGCACCCTGGAGACGCCCGGGATCCGCCGCAGCAGGTGGGCGAAGCCCCAGCACAGCGGTACCGAGAGGCCGAGCAGGATGAGGAACTTCACGCCGGCCGGGGCGGCCAGCGGCGCGAAGAGCATCGCGACGCCGACCAGCACGAGCGGGTGGATGACGTACACCGCGAAGGAGTTCTGGGCCGCCCAGCGGGCCCAGGCGGGCTGGCCCGAGAACCGCTCCCGGAACAGGACCAGGAGGGCCACTATCGTGCTGACGGCGAAGACGTTCTCCGCGAGACCCGCACCCAGCTGCGCGAGCAGCCCGGCGCCTGGCGTCGTCGCGAGGGCGGTGCCACCGAGCGCCAGCCCCAGGCTGACGAGGGCCACGGCCAGCGCCACGCGCCCCTGCCGCACGGTGAGGGCGGTGAGCCAGCCGCGGCGCACCGCGAGCAGGCCGACCACGAAGAGGATCACGTACTGCGGCAGGTACGCCGGGGAGGGCAGGCCAGCGAGCTCCCAGTAGGTGCCGGACGGGACCGCGAGGCGCCAGAGGAACGTGACGGCGGTCAGTATCGCGACGAGCCCCGCGATCGCCCGGAAGCGGACCGGACGAGGTTCGGCGTCGACAGTCGTCGGCGAACCGGCGTCCGCCATGCCCGACCGTGCCGAGCGGGCGCGCAGCGCGCGGAAGGCGGCGTATGCGAGCGACAGCACCAGGAGCACCTCAGCGAACCACAGCGGGCCGACGTCACCGACGGTGAACCAGAACTGCAGGAACGACTCCCCCTCCGCGCGGCGGGCCGGCCAGCTCTGCAAGGACAGCACCGGCCGGGCCACCAGCCAGAAGGCCACCAGCGGGACGCCGAGCCGGAGCAACCGGTCCCGGGCGAAGGCGCCGGGCCCCTTGCGGTCGACGGACCCGGGGGCGAACAGGCCGGAGAGCAGGAAGAAGAAACCCATGAAATAGAGCTGGTTCACGATCACCAGCAGCATCAGCGCGATGCCGGACGGGCTGGTGCTCGGCTCGGTCCAGTACCAGAGCGGGAGCGCGCCGTAGGTCAGGGCGCTGTGGTGCGCCAGGACCAGCATGGTCAGCAGCACCCGCAGGTTGTCGACGTACCCCAGTCGGGTAGCGGTCGGCCGTACGGCGGTAGTCGTCATCGTGGATCTCCGAGTCTCGTGCGGTTCACTGCTTCCCTGGTTCATTACTCGACTAATGAACCACAGAACGTGGTGGTTCCGCAAGGGAGATCTGGGCGGGAGTGTCCGGGCACAAAAAACGAGGGCCGCCACCTCGCGGTGGCGACCCTCGTCCGGATCAGGTCAGAGGCCGAGCAGCCTCGCCCAGAAACCCTTCTTCTGCTCAGGCGACCTCGTCGCCAGCTCCTTTGGGCTGTTCCGACTGCCCAGCGTCGGAGCCCCCCTCCGGCGCATCGCTCGCCGACCGCGCTGCGTCCGCCGGCGATCCCGCGGAGTCGGGCGAGTCAGGGTCGGGTGAGTCAGGAGAAGCCGCCGAGCCGGAGCTCGCGGACGCCGTGCCGGACGCACCGGCGGTCGGCAGCTGGATCTCGTCCAGTGTGGCGGGACCGTCGTCCGAGGGTTCCTTCGTCTCGTGCGCATGCTGCGCGGCCGCGGCGATGGTGGCGAGCGTGGCCTTGACGGCCTCGCGGGCCTCCGACCGCTCCTCGGGCAGGCTCACGACGGGCGTGGTCTCCAGCACGGGAGCCACCTTGCCCTCCTTGCCGCGCTTGCGGCGCGCGCGTGCGGCGCGCGGGCCCTCGTCGGACGACGCGGGCGCCCCGCCCGAACCCGTGCCGTTGCCCGACTTCTCGATGGGCTCCTCGTGCACGATGAACCCGCGGCCCTTGCAGTGCTCGCAGGTCTCGGAGAACGCCTCGACGAGGCCCTGGCCCACCCGCTTGCGCGTCATCTGGACCAGGCCGAGCGAGGTCACCTCCGCCACCTGGTGCTTGGTGCGGTCCCGGCCGAGGCACTCGACCAGACGGCGCAGCACCAGGTCCCGGTTGGACTCGAGCACCATGTCGATGAAGTCGATGACGATGATGCCGCCGATGTCGCGCAGGCGAAGCTGCCGCACGATCTCCTCGGCCGCCTCGAGGTTGTTCCGCGTCACGGTCTCCTCGAGCGTGCCGCCGGCACCGGTGAACTTGCCGGTGTTGACGTCCACGACCGTCATCGCCTCGGTGCGGTCGATGACCAGCGAGCCGCCCGAGGGCAGCCAGACCTTGCGGTCCATACCCTTCGCGAGCTGCTCGTCCACCCGGTGCACGTGGAACACGTCGGTGTTCTCGACCCACTTGGACACGCGCTCGCGCAGGTCCGGAGCCAGCTCCTCGACGTAGTGCGCGATCTCGTCCCACGCGCCCTCGCCCTGCACCACCAGCGACGAGAAGTCGTCGTTGAAGATGTCACGGACGACGCGGATGGCCATGTCCGGCTCACCCTGGAGCAGAGCCGGGGCGTTGGCCTTCTTCGACTTCTCCTGGATCGCGTCCCACTGGCCCTGGAGGCGCTCGACGTCGGCGCGCAGCTCGTCCTCGCTCGCCCCCTCGGCGGCGGTGCGCACGATCACGCCCGCACCCTCCGGAACCACCTCGCGGAGGATCTTCTTGAGGCGCGAACGCTCGGTGTCGGGGAGCTTGCGGCTGATGCCGGTCATGCCGCCACCCGGCACGAACACCAGGTACCGGCCCGCGAGCGTGACCTGGCTGGTGAGCCGGGCACCCTTGTGGCCGATCGGGTCCTTGGTGACCTGCACCAGGACCGAGTCGCCCGACTTCAGCGCCTGCTCGATCCGGCGCGGCTGCCCCTCGAGGCCCGCGGCGTCCCAGTTGACCTCACCCGCGTACAGCACGGCGTTGCGGCCCTTGCCGACGTCGACGAACGCGGCCTCCATGGAGGGCAGCACGTTCTGGACGCGGCCCAGGTACACGTTGCCGGCCATCGACGCCTGCGACTGCTGGGAGACGTAGTGCTCGACGAGCACGCCGTCCTCCAGCACCGCGATCTGGGTGCGGCCGTCCTTCTCGCGCACGATCATCGACCGCTGCACCGACTCGCGGCGGGCCAGGAACTCGGCCTCGGTGATGATCTGGCGACGGCGCCCGTGGTCCCGGCCCTCGCGGCGACGCTGGCGCTTCGCCTCGAGGCGCGTGGACCCCTTGAGCGCGGTGACCTCGTCGGTGCCGGTGCCGGTGCGCGTCGAGCGGACGACGGCCGCCTCGGCGCGCTCGCCCCGCGTACCCCGGCGGCGCCGGCGACGACGACGGCTGCCGCCCTCGCCCTCGGCGTCACCCTCACCGTCGGCCGCGTCCTCGGCGGAGTCCTGCTCGTCGTCGTCCTCGTCGGGCGCCTGCGCGTCCTCCTCGGAGTCGTCGTCCTGCTCCTCGTCCGCCGAGTCGTCCTCGTCGTCCAGGCGGTTCGCGCGGCCGCCACGACGGCCGCGTCCACCCCGACGCCGACGGCGGCGCGACGGGCGCACCTCCTCGTCGTCGTACTCCTCGAAGTCCGCCGGGGCGAGCTCCTCGAGCTGGACGCCCTCGGCGGCCAGCTCGTCCTCGATCGCGCCGACCTCGTCCACGGCGGCGGCGTCGTCCTCGCTCAGCTCGGCCGCGACGAAGTACGGCACGGCAGCGCTCGTCTCACGGACGGGCGCCGCGACGGACGCGTCCGCGGCAGGCTCGACGGCATCGGCCTGCGTGCTCGGGGCCGACTCCTGCGTCTCCGGCCGCACGGCCGGCTCGATGCTGGGTCCGCCGGTACGACGCACGGCCCGGCGCGAACCGGACCGGCGCGCCCTGGGCTCGGCCGGGGCCTCGGCTGCCGCCTGGGGCTCCGTCCTGGCCTCGGACACCCGCTCGGAGCGCGGCTCCGCGGGCAGCTCGACAGCAGGCTCTGCCGCACGCACGGGCGCCTCGACGGCCGGCTCGACAGGGCGAGTGACCGGGCGGGCGAACGTCGGCGTCAGGTCCTGCGGACGCGGCGGCCCGGCGGGTGCCTGCGCACGCCGCGAGCGGCGAGCGGCGGACTCGTCGGGCGCCTGGAAGAGCAGCGCGGTGGTGGCGAGCCGCGGAGCTCGCGTGCCCGACGTCGTCGCGGCGGGCGAGACCGAGGGCTGCGTGGGTGCCTCGGCGGCAGGCGCCTCAGGAGCAGGTGTCTCGGCCGCGGGGGCCACGGCGGGCTCCGCTGCCGGACGGCGGCTGCTGCGGCGGCCACGGGTCCTCGGCGCCTCTGCGGCCTGCACCTCGGGCTCGACCTCGGACGTCGGAGGCTCGGGCGTCACCTCGGCGGCCGGGATCTCGACCGGCGCCTCGGCGACCGGGGCCACGGGGGGCTCCACGACGGGCTCCGTGGTGACGGGCTCGGCGGTGACGGGCTTGCGACGCGACCGGGCACGCTTGGGGGCGGCCTCGACTGCCTCGGCGGCCGGCTCGGCCGGAACCTCTGCGACGGGCTCCGCCTTCTTCCGGGTACGACGCTTCGGAGCCGACTTCTCGGCCTCCGCCGTCGGGCTTCCGGGCAGGATGATGTCGTCAAGGCTCGCGATCCCGCGCACCGGGGCGTCGACGGGCGTCGCCGCGGGCTCTGGCAGCACGATGTCGATCGGCGCCGCCTCCTCGGCGGGTGCCTCGGCAGGCTCCTCGACGGCAGCCTCCGGCTCGACGGTCTCGGGCTCGGCTGCCGGCACGGGCTCGACAGTGACATCTGTCTCACTCGGGACCGGCTCGCTCACCACGGCGGGCTCGACGACTGCCTCGGCGGCCGGCTCGGCCGCCGTCGGCTCGGCTACAGCGGGAGCCGTAGGGGACGAGACGCCCCGCGTGGCGCGACGGCGCGGGCGCTTGATGGCGGGCTCAGCGGTCGCGGAGGTCGACACGACGGCGGTACCACCGGTGGTCACCGGCTGGGACTCGGCAGGGGTCTCCGCGGGGCCGGACGAACCGACGACGATGGGCTCGACGCTCGCCGTCGAGACGACGGACCTGGTGACACGGCGACGCGGGCGCTTGGCCGGCGTCGTACCTGCCGGAGCCTCCCCACCAGTGGTGACCTGGGCGTTCGCCTCAGATGCGTCGTGATCATCCTGTGACCCGATGGTCGAACCAGTGGTGCTGGAAGGCGTCACGTGAGGTGCTCCTGTAGCCGGCGCCCGCCCCACACCACGCGGACCGCCAGGCGGTCGGTCGTCCGGCTGTGCATCGCGGCGAAGCGACCCACCCGGGCGGAAGTCTCGGTCTGCGGCCCTGTTCCTGCGATCTTCGCGGACGCCTGCGGCCACGTTTTCTGTCGTGACAGCGGCACCGCGTGCGGATCGCGGGCAGTGTTGGACTCTGCAGGCCGCGCAGGGATGTGGGCCTACGCGGGTTCGTCAAGTATCGCACAGGAGATCACCCACGCCCTGCCCGAGCCCAAGGCGTGACGCAGGTCGCGTGCCGGACGAGCAGAACGAGGCCGAACTCCATGTAATGTGCCTTGTGAAGACATTCACAAGCAACGGATCCGCTCCCCAGCAGCGCCCCGACCTGGCACATCAGGCCTCGCGTCCAAGGGACTGAGCCGTTCGGAGACACCACAGGAGCCCGGAGTGGAAGCTCTCGACCTGGCACGCTGGCAGTTCGGCATCACCACCGTCTATCACTTCATCTTCGTGCCGCTCACGATCGGCCTCGCACCCCTGGTGGCCGTGATGCAGACGGCCTGGTTACGTACGGGGAACGAGCGCTGGCTACGGCTGACGAAGTTCTTCGGCAAGCTCCTCCTGATCAACTTCGCGCTCGGCGTCGTCACCGGCATCGTGCAGGAGTTCCAGTTCGGGATGAACTGGAGCGAGTACTCCCGGTTCGTCGGCGACGTCTTCGGGGCGCCGCTCGCCATGGAGGCCCTCGCCGCGTTCTTCATCGAGTCCACGTTCCTCGGTCTGTGGATCTTCGGCTGGGACCGGCTGAACAAGCGCGTGCACCTCGCCTGCATCTGGGCGGTCGCCGTCGCGGTCAACCTGTCGGCCTTCTTCATCCTGGCCGCCAACTCGTGGATGCAGCACCCCGTGGGGGCGCGGTACAACCCCGAGACCGGTCGCGCCGAGATGGAGTCGATCTGGGCCATCCTCGGCAACAACACGCTCTGGGCGGCCTTCCCCCACGCGGTGGCCGCCGCCTTCCTGACGGCCGGGACGTTCGTGGCCGGGATCGCCGCCTGGTGGATGGTGCGCCTGGTCCGGACCAAGCGGCCCGAGTCCGTCGAGCTCGCCCGGAACGTCTACCGGCCCGCGGTCATCCTCGGCACGGTCGTCATGCTGGTCTCCGGCGCCGGCGTCGCTCTGACGGGCGACGCCCAGGGCAAGCTGATGTTCGAGCAGCAGCCCGGCAAGATGGCCTCGGCCGAGGCGCTGTGCGAGGGCGAGGAAGCGGCCCCCTTCTCGATCCTCACCATCGGTGACCTGTCGAACTCGTGCGAGGGCGTGCGACACATCCTGGAGGTGCCCGGCCTGTCGAGCTACCTCGGCACCGGCAAGTTCTCGGGCGAGGACAGCTACCTGCCCGGCGTCAACGACGTGCAGGAGCAGTACGCCGAGCGGTACGGCGCAACGGACGAGGCCGGGAACCCCATCTCCTACACGCCCAACCTCGCCGCCAGCTACTGGAGCTTCCGGCTCATGATCGGGTTCGCCGCCGGATCGGCGCTGCTCGCGCTGGCCGCCCTGTGGTTCACCCGTGGCGGCCGCGTCAGTGACAACCCCTGGTTCGCCCGCATCGCCATAGCGGCGATCCCCACGCCGTTCCTCGCCTCGTCGTTCGGCTGGATCTTCACGGAGGTGGGGCGCCAGCCCTGGGTGGTCGCCCCCAATCCCACCGGCATCGACCAGATCCGGCTGCTCACGATGCAGGGCGTCTCCACGGTGGTCAGCCCCGGCATGATCATCACCTCGATGGTCGTGTTCACGGTGCTCTACGGCGTGCTGGGCGTGATCTGGTACCGGCTCATCCACCGGTACGCGATCGAGGGAGTGCCCTCGACGGTGCGCGACGAGTCGCCCGAAGCTGCCGGCGACGAGACCGACCGTCCGCTCTCCTTCGCCTACTGACCTGACCTGACCTGACTGCCAGAGAGACAAGGACGTGACCGTGGACCTCGCCATCGTGTGGTTCGTCATCATCGCAATTCTGTGGACCGGGTACTTCGTGCTCGAGGGCTTCGACTTCGGCGTCGGCATGCTGATGTCGCTGCTGCCCCGCGGCGACGCCGCGCACCGGGAGAAGGAGCGACGGGTGCTGGTGAACAGCATCGGCCCGGTCTGGGACGGCAACGAGGTGTGGCTGATCACCGCCGTGGGCGCCACCTTCGCGGCGTTCCCCGAGTGGTACGCCACCCTGCTCTCGGGCTTCTACCTGCCGCTGCTCGCCATCCTGGTGGCGCTCATCGTGCGCGGTGTCGCCTTCGAGTACCGCGGCAAGATCTCCGACGCCGTCTGGGCGCGCCGCTGCGACATCGCGATCCAGGTGGGTTCCTGGACCCCGGCGATCCTGTGGGGCGTGCTGTTCGCGAACCTGGTCCGCGGGCTCCAGCTCGACGACGCGCACCAGTACGTGGGCGGGCTCTCTGCCCTGTTCAACCCGTTCGCGCTGCTCGGCGGCCTCACGACGCTCGTGCTGTTCCTGCTGCACGGCACGGTGTTCGTGGCGCTCAAGACCGACGGCGCGATCCGGGCGCGGGCCCGCCGGTTCGCCGGGGTGCTGACGGTGGTCGCCCTGGCCGTCGCCGGGGTCTGGGCAGGCTGGACGCAGATCGCGTTCGCGCCCGCCTGGACCTGGGCGGTAGTGATCGTGGGTGGGCTGGCCCTGATCGGCGTCCTGCGGACGAACCGTGCGGGGCGCGAGGGCTACGCGTTCGGGCTCTCCGCCGTGACGATCATCGCCGCGGTGGTCCTGATCTTCGGGTCCATGTTCCCCGACGTGCTGCCGGGTCTGGACGGCGGCAGCGCGCTCAGCATCGCCGAGGCGGCGTCCACCCCGTACACGCTGACCATCCTGACGTGGGTGGCAGTGGTGCTGACACCGCTGGTGATCCTCTACCAGGGATGGACGTACTGGGTGTTCAGGCGTCGGCTGACCGTGGACCACATCCCCGCACCGGCCGGCCTCACCTGGAAGAAGATCAAGGACTCGGCGTTCTGAACAGATGGAGCACGAACGCATGAAACCGATCGACCCCCAGCTGCTGCGGCAGGTCCGCACGGCACGCTGGTACGTGGTGCTCACGGTCGGGCTCGGCGTGGCCGCGGCCGGGCTGATCGTCGCGCAGGCCCTGCTCATCGCGGACCTGCTGGCACCGGTGGTGCTCGGGGACGGCACGTCCGGGCCGGCGATGGCGCGGTCCTTCGCGGGGCTGGCGCTCGTGATCGCCGGGCGGGCCGCCGTCGCGTGGGCGCAGGAGCGGTACGCGCTGCGCGCCGCCGCCCGGACCATCGCCGAGCTGCGGCACGCCGTGGTCGAGGCCTGGGCGCTGCGCGGCCCGCGGGCGGTCGGGACGGCGGTCGGCGGGACGACGGCGGTCGGGTCCGGCGCTCCGGCGTCGGGCAGCGGGAACGGCGCGAGCCCGGAGGCGGAGGTCGCGACCCTGGCGACCCGCGGGCTCGACGCGCTCGAGCCGTACCTCGTGCGGTACGTACCGCAGCTGGTGCTGACGGCGCTGCTCACGCCGGCCCTCGTGGCCGTCGTGCTGGGCCTGGACTGGGTGTCGGCGGTGATCCTCGTCGTCACGCTGCCGCTCGTGCCCGTGTTCATGGTGCTCGTCGGGCGGCTGACCGCTGGAGCGTCGGAGCGGCGGCTCGCGACCGTCGAACGGCTCGGCACCCAGGTGCTCGACCTCGTCGCCGGGCTGCCGACGCTCCGCGCCTTCGGGCGGTCCTTCGGGCCGGGTGAGCGGGTGCGCGCGCTCGGCGACGCGTCCCGCAGGGCGACCATGGGCACGCTGCGGATCGCGTTCCTCTCCTCGATGGTGCTGGAGCTGCTCACCACCCTGTCGGTGGCGATCATCGCCGTCGGCGTGGGGCTGCGGCTCGTCGAGGGCGCCATGGAGCTGCAGCCGGCGCTCGCCGTGCTCGTGCTGGCGCCCGAGGTGTACCTGCCGCTGCGGCGGGTCGGGGCGGAGTTCCATGCGTCGGTCGACGGCGTGGCCGCGGCTTCTCGGGCGTTCGCGCTTCTTGGACCTTCTTCTGGTCCCGTCCGGTCGGAGGGTGCGGACAGCGGGTCAGGTTCGGACGGCGGGGCCGGGGTCGCGGGGTGGGAGCTCGTGCTTGACGGGGTGTCCGTGCGGGCCGCTGGGCGCGGGGTCGTCGCGCCGTCCGGGTTGTCGGCTCGGGTGCCGCTCGGATCCGGTGCCGCCGAGGGCGGGCGGGTCGTCGCGCTGCGGGGGCCGAGCGGGGTGGGCAAGTCGACCGCTGTGCTCGTGGCTCTCGGGTTGCTGGCGCCGGATGACGGGCGGGTCGGACTGGTCGACCCCACGGGTGTATTCCGGGGTCTTGCCGATCTTCCGGCAGGCGGGCTGGAGGGCTGGTGGAGGTCGCTGACCTGGGTTCCGCAGCGCCCCTCGCTGCCGCCAGGGCGGTTGCGGGAGGTCGTGCTGGACGGCAAGCCGGTGGCAGATGACGCGGCACTTGCCGAGGCGGCGCGGCTGACCGGGCTCGGCGTCGTCGTCGACTCGCTCCCGGACGGCTGGGACACGCGGGTCGGGCTCGGCGGCGTGGGCCTGTCGGTGGGCCAGCGTCAGCGCGTGGCGCTCACGTCGGCCCTGCTCGACGACGCCGCGACCAAGCCGCTCGTGATCCTCGACGAGCCGACCGCGCACCTCGACGCGCGCGGCGAGCAGGCGGTGCTGGAGACCGTACGTGCGTGGCGCGACGCGGGGCGGACCGTGCTCGTCGTCGCGCACCGGAGCTCGCTGCTCGGGCTCGCCGACCAGGTGATCGACGTCCGCTCGGCGGCAGACCCGGAGGCACGATGAACATCCCGACGCAGGGCGCTCCGGCACGGATCGCCCCGACACCGACCGCTCCGGCACCGCGCCTGACCACGGGCACCGCCGATCCGCTGCGCCGCGTGCTGCCGCTGCTGGAGGTCCGGCCGGCCAAGGTCGCGTCGGCGATCGGCCTCGGCGTCCTGGCCCTGGCCTGTGCGATCGGGCTCGCGGCGGTCGCCGCCTGGCTCGTCGCCAGGGCCTCGCAGATGCCCCCGGTGCTCACCCTCTCGGTGGCGGTCGTCTCGGTGCGGGCGTTCGGGATCGGGCGCGGCGTCCTGCGCTACTGCGAGCGCCTCGCGTCGCACGACGTCGCGCTGCGTGGCATGGCGGCGCTCCGCGCGAACCTGTACGACAGGCTCGCCGCCGACGACCGTCCGGTGACGGTCCGGCGGGGCGAGCTCCTCGCACGGATCGGTCAGGACGTGGACGACGTCGGCGACGTGGTGGTCCGCTCGATGGTGCCGGCGGGTGTCGCGGTGGTGACGTCGCTCGGCTCGGTGATCCTGCTGGGTGTGCTGCTGCCCGCGGCGGGGGTTGCGCTGGCGTTGTGCCTGGTGCTGGCCGGGGTGGTGACGCCGTGGCTCGCGGCCCGGTCCGCCGCACGGACGGAGGCGCGGGGCGCCGCTGCCCGGGGCGAGGTGACCGCGTTGTCCCTGGAGATCCTCGAGGAGTCGGCGCCGCTGCGCGTCTCCGGGCGCTTTGACGCGCGGCTGGCCGACCTGGACGCCGCCGACGCCCGCCTGTCCGCCGTCGCGGACGACGGCGCCCGCACGTCCGGGGTGGCCGCGGCCCTGGGGGCGCTGGCGCAGGGTCTCGCGGTGCTCGCCTCGATCGCGCTGGGCATCCCGGCGACGCTGTCGGGCTCGCTGTCGGTGGAGGCGCTGGCAGTGATCGTGCTGACGCCGCTCGCCGTGTTCGAGGCGACCGCCGGACTCCCGGCGGCGGCGATCCAGCTGCACCGGTCGCGGGAGGCCGCGCGACGGCTGCTGGAGCTGCTGCCCTCGCCGGACGAGGCGGTCGCCCCGGTGATCTCGGCGTCCGGCATCGGGGTCGGCACCGGGGCGGGATCCGACGAGGCGGACGGCGGCGCGCTGCTCGTGCTCGACGGCGTGACCGCCGGCTGGCCCGACGGCGACGGCCGGCCGCATGCCGTCGTCGAGCAGGTGTCCCTCACGCTGCGCCCGGGGTCGGTGGTGGCGCTGGCGGGACCGTCCGGCGTCGGCAAGACGACGCTGCTGATGACTGCGGCCGGCCTGATCCCGCCCCTGACGGGGACGCTGGGTACGCGGCCCGCGGCCCGCGAGGAGGACGGCGCTCCGGGTCGCCGGGCATCCGGCGTCCTGCGGAACGTCTCCGCTGACAGGCTGTTCGTCGCCGAGGACGGGCACGTCTTCGACACCAGCGTGCTGGAGAACCTGCGGGTCGCGCGCGGCGACGTGACGGAGGCCGAAGCAGTCGGCGCGCTCGTCGCCGTCGGGCTGGGCGGCTGGCTCGCCGCGCTTCCCGAAGGGCTGGACACCCTGGTCGGCACGGACGCGGCGGCGGTCTCGGGCGGCGAGCGCCGTCGGCTCCTGATCGCGCGGGCGCTTCTTGCGCCCGCCCGGGTGCTGCTCGTGGACGAGCCCGCCGAGCACCTCGACGGCCAGACCGCGGACGCCCTGGTCCGCACCCTCGCCGACCACGCGCGCGAGACCGGGCGGGCGGTCCTGCTGGCGACCCACCGGCTGACGCCGCTCGCGGCCGCCGACGAGGTCGTGCTGCTCGGGAGCCGCACGCCCCCCACGATCGCGGGCGCTGCCCCGGCGACCGTCATGGCCCGCGGCAGCCACGACCACCTCCTCACGACCGACCCCGCCTACGCCTGGTCAACAGCCCAGGAGGGTTGACCATGCAGTCGCTGCCAGACCGGCGCCCCTCCTGGCAGCAACTGCATGGTCGATCGGGCGGAGCGTCAGAGGTGTTTGTCGAACTTCTTCGCCAGCTGCTCGTAGCCCAGGCGCTCGTAGAAGGCGTGCGCGCCCGTCCGGCGAAAGGCCGAGGAGACGGTGGCCCGGACGGCGCCTTCGGCCGTCGCCCATTCCTCGAAGGTCGCGACGAGGGCGCGGCCCGCCCCGGTGCCGCGGTTCGACTCGGCGACGACGAGGGCGGTCAGCTCGGCCAGCGGCGCGTCGAGCTCATAGGGCCAGAAGAGGTGGCCTGCGCCGAACCCGATCACAGCTTCCGCATCGGCTTCGTCCGGGTCGACCGCCAGCCAGGCCACGTCGTTCTCGCTGCCCGCGAGACGAGCGAATCTGGCGGCGACGGCCTCCGCGGTGGTGGGGTAGCCGAGCTGGCCGAGGAGCGGAGCAATGACAGGGGCGTCGATGGGGACGGCGCGTCGGATATGCACCGCTCGATCCTAGGTCGTGGCCCGGTGTCGTAGGCCGTCAGCCGACGTCGCTCCCGAGTACCGCCATGGCCGCCGCCCGGCCCGGGATACCGCTCACGCCACCGCCGCGGCGGGCACCGGCGGCCGCCAGGAGAACCCGGGGATGCTCGGTCGCGACACCCCAGCGGCCGGACTCGTCGCCGGCGTCCGGCTCGGCGAACGGCCAGCTGAGGTCGCGGTGGAAGATGTGCCCGCCCGGCAGCCCGACGTCGCGCTCCAGGTCGACGGGGGTGCGCACCTCGAGGCAGGGGGCACCGTCGGCGTCGAGCGCGAGGACGTCCACTATCGGCTCGGCAAGCACGGAGTCGAGGGACGCGAGCGTGGCCCGGAGCGCCTGGTCGCGGGCGGCGTCGGGTTCGGCGCGGAAGAGCCGCGCCGGCATGTGCAGCCCGAACAGCGTGATGGTCTGCGCGTCCGTCCCGGCGAGCTCCGGCCCGAGGATCGTCCGGTCGGTGAGCGTGTGGCAGTAGATCTCGCTGGGCGGCAGGTCGGGGATGCGCCCGGCGGCGGCCTGGGCGTGCGCCGCCTGGAGCTGGGTCAGGGACTCGTTGACGTGCAGGGTCCCGCTGAACGCCGCGACGGGGTCGACGTCGTCCCGCAGCCTGGGCAGGCGGGTGAGCAGCATGTTCACCTTGAGCTGGGCACCCTCGGGGTGGTCGGCAGTCGCCGAGGGGTCCCCGCCCAGCAGCCGGTCCAGCTCGGCCGGGGCGCATGCCGCGAGCACGTGCCCGGCCGTGACGCCTCGGGCGCGCCCGTCGGCGTCGGTCCAGGCGACCTCCGCGCCGGAACCGCCGGAGGCCCCGGGATCGACGGCGGTGACCGTCGCCGAGGTGACTATCGTCGCGCCGGCCGCCACTGCGGCGTCGCGCAGGGCGCCCGAGACGGCACCCATACCGCCCACCGGCACGTCCCAGTCGCCGGTCCCGTTGCCGATGACGTGGTAGAGGAAGCAGCGGTTCTGCCGCAGGGACGGCTCGTCGACGTCGGCGAACGTGCCGATCAGGCCGTCGGTGGCCGCTACCCCGCGGACCACGTCGTCGGCGAAGGTGCGGCGCAGCACCTCCCCGAGGGGCTCCTCGAAGAGCGCGCGCCAGGCCTCCTCGCCCACCCCGTCGACCACGAGGTCCCGGACCGCCGACCGCGGGAGCAGGGGTTCGGTGAGCGTCGGCGCGAGCCGGCGGGCCACCTCGGCGGTCATGGCGTAGAAGCGGCCCCATGCCTCGAAGTCGGCGTCCGAACCGGTGAGCCGCTTGAACGAGGCGCGCGTGGCGACGTCGTCCTGGCTGTCGACGAGGAGGCCGCCGTCGGCCACCGGCGTGTACGAGGACCAGCGGCGGCGCTTCAGCGTGATGGGCAGGCCGAGCTCGTCGATCACCCGGCGGGGCAGGAGCGAGACGAGGTAGGAGTAGCGCGAGAGCCGCGCGTCCACCCCGGCGAAGGGGCGGGCCGAGACGGCGGCGCCGCCCACGTGGTCCGCACGTTCGAGGACGAGGACGGACCGGCCGCCACGGGCCGCGTAGGCCGCCGCGGTGAGGCCGTTGTGACCCCCGCCCACGACCACGACGTCGTACCGGGAACGCATCGAATCGGTCATGGACGCCATAGTGGCATGGGGCACAGATTGCCAAGGAGGTTCCATCACAGGTCGCTATGTGACCTAATCGTGACATTTGCGCGAGGGGCAGGTACGGTCGATCTCGCCTCTCCAGCAACGGGGAGGTCCAGGCCCGGACGCCGAACCCTGTCACCGGATCTTGGCAGCTAGAACGTGACAGGGGCGGGGGAACCAAGTAAGCGGGCACGCGAGTGTCCTTGGGGTGAAGCCTCCTTGTGAGGCCGGGTGAATCGCTCTCCCCACCCGAACCCGACAGCTCACTTCGTAGGCGTCCGAGGAGATCACTGGTGACCGTACTCACCGACCGCACCCACGACTGGGCGGACGACCAGGCAAACCGTCCCAGCAACCGGGGCAGGCACCGCGCCGACGGCCCCGCGCTCACCCCCTTCACCGCACTGACCCAGACCGCCGCCGAGAATGCTGCCCGGACGGGTGCCATCGCGGTCGTCACGTCCGGCATGCTGGCGTCGGTATTCACCCAGACCGCCCACACCGCCCCCGCCGAGACGCACACGCAGGCCACGCTCGCGAACGCGACGCCGGTCAGCAACACCATCAGCAACACCATCAGCAACACGGTCGACAGCACGACCCGCGCGGGTCTGGCCGAGAACCTGGTGACCAAGGTCAAGGTCACCCAGGACGCCGACTTCTACGCCGAGCGCGGACGCGTGTCCGTGACCCCGTACGCCGAGACCAAGGCGGGCATCGCCGAGGCCAAGGCGAAGGCCGAGGCAGAGGCGCGTGCCAAGGCTGAGGCCGAGGCGCAGGCAAAGGCCGAGGCTGAGGCAGCCGAAGCGGCCGCGGAGGCCGAGGCAGCCGCCGAGGCGGAGGCAGTTGCCGTCGCCGAGACGGTCGCCGACGCGTCCGGTCTGGGCCAGCAGGCCGTCAACCTCGCACTCGAGTACGTCGGTGTGCCCTACGTGTGGGGCGGAGCCTCCCCCAGCGGCTTCGACTGCTCAGGGCTCATCCAGTACGTCTACGGCCAGCTCGGTATCTCGATCCCCCACAGCTCGAGCGCGATCTCGACCATCGGGTACCAGGTCTCCGCCGCCGCGGCGCAGCCGGGCGACATCGTCTGGACGCCGGGCCACGTCGCCCTCTACGCGGGCAACGGCATGGTCGTCGAGGCCCAGCAGCAGGGCACTCCCGTGCAGTACGGCGACATGTGGCAGAACAACCCGGTGTTCATCCGGGTGACGGGCTGACGCCTACCACCACGCCGGACCACCACTCCGGACCACGAGGTGTGTCGCGCCAGCCCCCTGGCGCGACACACCTCGTTCTCGTCCGGGGTCTCGTTCGGGATCATGTCCGGTAACGTCCCGGGCGTGAAGATCCTCGTACCGGACGTGCCCTTCGACCTCGACTTCCCGGCCCTGCTGCCCGACGGCGGAGCCTCCTTCGCACCCGGCGGTACCAACACCGTCGTCGCCTATGCGATGAACGAGCCGGTCCCCGAGGAGCACACCGACGCCGAGATGCTGGTCACCTGGTCCAGCCCGCCCAAGATCCTCGCCGACGCCGCCCGCCGGCTCCCCCGGCTGCGCTGGGTGCAGACCCTCTCCGCGGGGCCCGACGTCGCGCTGCGCGCCGGGTTCGGGCCCGACGTCGTCATCTCCTCCGGCCAGTCCCTGCACGACGACACGGTCACCGAACACACCCTGGCGCTGGTCCTGGCGACGGTGCGCCGCATCGACGTCTCCATCGCCGCACAGCGGGAGCACCACTGGGCCAAGGAGATCGCGTTCGCCCAGGCGGACCCGGTCACCGGCCGCGAGTACACGCTCGACGGCGCCCGCGTGACGATCTGGGGTTTCGGGTCGATCGCCCTGCGGCTGGCCCCGCTGCTGACCGCGCTCGGTGCGCGGGTCACCGGCGTCGCCTCGCGTGCGGGAGAACGGTCCGGGTATCCAGTGGTGGGGCCTGACGGCCTGGACGCCCTGCTGGCCGAGACCGACCTGCTCATCTCGCTGCTGCCCGCGATCCCCGCCACGCGGCACATCCTCGACGCCCGCCTGCTGGGCCTGCTGCCGCCGTCGGCCCGGTTCGTGAACGTCGGCCGAGGCGCGACGGTCGACGAGGGAGCGCTCGCCGACGCGCTGCGGTCCGGGCGGCTCGCGGGAGCGGCGCTCGACGTCATGGAGACGGAGCCCCTGCCGGAGGACTCCCCGCTCTGGGACGTCCCGAACCTGATCCTCACGCCGCACGTGGCAGGAGGCAGGCCGCGCCGAGCGGCCGAGTTCCTGGCCGCCCAGCTGACCTCCTGGCGCGAAGACCCGGAATCGATCCGCAACAAGGTCCCCCGCTGACCCGTTGAGTGCTGGCTATTTGTGGCCTGTGGTGCGCTCAGGCCGCAAATAGCCAGCACTCAACGGAGGGCCTTCCGGGGGGCCGGTTGGCAGATCGGGCAGCTGAACGAGGAGCGGTTCATGAACGCGTCCCGGCGCACCAGCGCGCCGCAACGTCGGCACGCCTCGTTCTCCTGCCCGTACACCGCGAGCGAGCGGTCGAAGTACCCCGACTCCCCGTTCACGTTGACGTACAGCTCGTCGAAGCTGGTGCCGCCCTGGGCCAGCGCCTCGCGCATCACCTCGGCCGCCGAGTCCAGCACCCGGCGCACGTCCGCGGCCCTGAGCTTGTCGGTCGGCCGGGCCCAGTGGACCTGCGCGCGCCACAGCGCCTCGTCGGCGTAGATGTTGCCCACACCGGACACGACCGTCTGGTCCAGCAGCGCGCGCTTGACCTGGGTCCGACGGCGGCGCACCCGGCGCACCAGGCCGTCCAGGTCCAGGTTCGGGTCGAGCAGGTCACGGGCGATGTGCGCGACCGGCTGCGGCAGGAGGGGCAGGTCCGAGCCGTACCCGGCAGGGATGCCCGACGCCGGTTCGCCGTCGCCGGGCGCCTCGCCGTCGCCGGGCACCAGGTCCTGCACGCTCAGGTGACCGAACGTGCGCTGGTCCACGAAGTCCAGGTAGCGCGCTCCGGACGGGGCGCCGGTCAGGTGGAGGCGAACCCGGAGGTGAGGATGGCGCCAGTCGTCCGCTGCCGTGCCCATCGCCGGGCTCGGCCCGGGACCCGCCTCCGCGCCGGACTGCTCCAGACCCAGCACCACGCTCGACGCGTGCCCTGGATCGTCGCCCGCCACGGCGCCCCGGACCAGCAGCTGTCCCGACATGCCGAGGTGTGCAAGGAGCGCTGCGGCCGGGTGCGTCTCGACGGGCTCGACCAGCGGACTCGGCTCGACCAACGGGGCCGGGGTCGGCTCTTCCAGGGGGAGCCAGAGGAACTTGCCGCGGCGGACGGCGGCGCTCAGCCGCCGTCCGACGAGCTGGTCGCGGAACGACTCCGGCCCGCCGTCGTGCCGACGGACGCTGTACTCGCGGAACACCTCGACGTCACGCACGACCGCGCCGACGACGAGCCTGTCGACACCGTCGCGGACGGTCTCGACCTCGGGGAGCTCAGGCACCGGCGACCGGCGCCTTGCTCCCGGAGGTCTGGCCGACGGCCGCCTCGCCGTCGTCCCCTGGCTTGGGCAGCGGGAACTTCTCCAGCAGGGCCCGGTACGTCTCCTCGGCCGCGCCCTGCTCGGCGTGCTTCTTCGCACTGCCCGAGCCGGAGCCGTAGGTGACGCCGTCGATCACTACCGTCGAGTGGAAGACCCGCGCGTGCTCCGGCCCCTCGAACGTGGCGACGTAGTCGGGCGCACCCAGCCCACGCTCCGCCGAGGCCTCCTGCAGCGAGGTCTTCCAGTCGAGCCCTGCGCCCAGGCCGGCTGCGACGTCGAGCGTCGAGTCCACGAGCCGGTGCACCAGCGCCCGCGACGTCTCCAGGCCGTGCGACAGGTAGGTCGCACCGATCAGCGCCTCGACGGTGTCGGAGAGGATCGAGTCCTTCTCGAAACCGCGCGTGCGGATCTCGCCCTTGCCCAGCAGCACGTACTTGCCCAGCCCAAGGGTGCGCGCGATCGCGGCGAGCGCGCGCTGCGACACCGTCGCCGCACGCATGCGCGCGAGGTCGCCCTCCGACAGGTCGGGATGACGCCGGAACAGCGCCTCCGTGACCACGAGCCCCAGCACCGTGTCGCCGAGGAACTCCAGGCGCTCGTTCGTGGGGATGCCGCCGGCCTCGTGCGCGAACGACCGATGCGTCAGTGCCAGCACAAGAAGCTCGGGGTCCAGATGGACCCCGAGCTTCTCGAGCAGCGCGGTAGGTTCCGGCCTCGCCGGTGACGTCCCGCCCTTGGCCACGTCAGCCCGCGTGAACGGTCTTCAGGGCGTCGCGGTACGTGCGGCCCTTGTAGGTGCCGCACGTCGGGCACGCCGTGTGCGGCAGCTTGTTGCCCTGGCACTGCGGGCAGGTCGTGAGGGTCGCTGCGGTGGTCTTCCACTGCGAGCGACGCGCACGGGTGTTGCTGCGCGACATCTTGCGCTTCGGAACAGCCACGGCTAGCTCTCTTTCGTCTCGTCCGACACGCTCGTAGATTCGAGCATGCTCTGAAGCGCCGACCAACGAGGGTCGACTACGTCATGTTGATGACCGGGGTCGTCAGCCAGGCGCGCTCCACACTCGGAGCACAGTCCCGGGCAGTCCTCCCGGCACAGCGGTTGAAATGGTAGTGCAGTCACTACCGAATCCCGAAGCGCAGGCTCCAGGTCGGCGTTGTCGTCGTCGTCCAGGACCGACTCTTCGTCCTCCACGTCGACGTCCCCCGCCTTGGCCGACGCTGCGGCCTTCTCGGGGTAGGCGAACAGCTCGGTGACATAGACCGCGAGATCACGGGTGATGTCGTCGAGGCAGCGGCTGCACTCGCCCTTTGCCGTGCCGCGGACCGTGCCGGAGACCAGCACGCCTTCCATCACGGACTCGAGTCGAAGATCCAGCTCGAGGTCGGAGCCTTCCGGAATACCGATCACGACGGTACCGAGATCCGACGGCGCCTGCACGGTCGCGCTGTGCGTAAGCATGGATCCGGCACGCCGAGACAGCTCGTGCGTTTCGAGCACGAGCGGCGACTTCGGTACGCGGGAAATAACAGACTCCGTGAAGGCAGTGTCCGAGAGGACGGTGAAGGGGGGTGGACCCGGCGCAAGCCATCACGCCACGGGCCAAAAACCAATCCTACGACATGGAACAGGGCTCACGCGCGCTCGTGCGGGGTGACAGCCCTCACGGGCTGCTCCGCCGGACGGCCCGGCTACTGACCCAGCGCCGTCCGCAGCGCCGCGACGACGCCCGCCGGCACCAGGTCGTCGACCGGTCCCCCGTGCCGCACTATGTCCTTCACCAGCGACGACGCGACGTGCGCGTACCGCTGGTCACCCGGCAGGAAGATCGTCTCGACGCCCGACAGGTGCCGGTTCATGAGCGCCATCGGCTGCTCCGCGTCGAAGTCGCCGCCCCCGCGCAGCCCCTTCACGACGGCGACCGCGCCGATCTCCCGGCAGAAGTCCACCAGCAGCCCCGGCACGACGTCGACCCGTACCCGCGACATCGCGGGTTCCGTCTGAGCGCCGCTGCGCACCGCCGCCCGCACGAGCTCGGCGCGCGTCTCCAGGTCGAGCAGGCCTGACTTGCCGGGATTCTTCGCGATGCCGACCACCACGTCGTCGAACATCGTGGCGGCGCGGCGCACGATGTCCAGGTGGCCGAGGGTGATGGGGTCGAACGACCCGGGGCAGACGACAGTGGTCACGCGTCCACGCTATCCGACGGCCCTGCGCCCGACGGCCCTGCGTCCGATGGCTCGGTGTCCGAGGGCTCGGTGTCCGAGGGCTCCACGTAGTAGACCGCCGTGTCGCCGTAGTCCTTGCGTGCGAACGCGGCGAGGCCGTCGGGCCAGGCCGGCTCGGGCGTGCGGATCGAGCGCTCGACGACGAGCACCGCGCCGTCGGCCAGGACACCCGGGGCCGCCAGGTGCGTCAGCACGGTGGCGAGCGCGTCCGGGTCGAGGTCGTAGGGCGGGTCGAGGAAGACCAGGTCCAGGGCCGCCGTCGTGCCGGGAGCAGCGGGGCGCGGCCCTGCACCCGCCAGCGACGCCGCGAATCGCTCGGCGGTCTCCGTGACGACACGCACCGTGGTCAGGCCCAGCCCGGCCACGTTCCTGCGCGCGACGTCGGCCGCCGGCCGCGCACTGTCGACCAGGGTGACCGATGCGGCGCCGCGGCTGGCCGCCTCCAGCCCGAGCGCACCCGAGCCGGTGTAGAGGTCGAGCACGCGGGCGCCGTCGAGCACACCGAGATGCTCCAGCCGGGAGAAGATCGCCTCGCGGACGCGGTCGCTCGTGGGCCGGGTGCCTTTACCCGGCACGGCAATGGTGCGTCCGCCGAGCACTCCGGCCACGATCCTGGTCACCCGGCGAGCCTAACCCGCCCCACTGCTCGTTGAGTGCTGGATTTTCGCCCCGAAACGGCCGACAAGAGGGCGAATATCCAGCACTCAACGATGGGGTCAGGACCAGGGGGTGTCGATGTGCGCGACCAGCGGGAGGTGGTCGCTGGCCGTCCGGGCCAGGGTGCGGACCTCAGTGACCGTGGCTCCGCGCGCTAGCACGTGGTCGATCTGGGCGACCGGGAAGGCCTCGGGATAGGTGAACGGGAAGCCGGTCGTCGGGGCGGTGACCAGGTTCGTCAGGGGCGCTATCGCACCGTCCGCCAGCACCGCGTTCAGGTCTCCCGCGACGATCACCGTCTCGTTCTCCTCGGCGTTGACGGCGTCCGCCAGCTCGGACGCACTCGCGTTGCGCAGCTCCGTCTCGAACCCGCCGCTCCCGAGGCGGACCGAGGGCAGGTGCGCGACGAACAGAGCGACCGGGCCGCCCTCCCGCTGGATCACCACGCGCACGCACCGGTCCCAGGAGGCGTCGATGCCCTCGGGCCGGATGTCGACGGCGGTGGCGCCATCGAGCGGGAACCTGGACCAGACACCGACGGTGCCCTGCGTCTCGTGGTGCGGCAGCGTCTCGCCAAACGCCTGGGTGTACTCCTCTGCCACGGTGTCGGACACCTCGGTCAGTGTCACGATGTCCGGCTCGGCGGCCAGGAGCACCTCCGCGGTACCCGCAACGTCGGAGTTGGTGTCGCTGGCGTTGTGCTGCACCACCGTCAGGTCGCCGGGCACCGGGTCCACCGGACGCACCTGTGGCAGGAAGACCCAGATCCAGGCGGCGAGCGGGAGCAGGACGGCAAGGATCGCGAGCGCCGACCGCCGCAGCAGCGCGGCGAGGATCCCGAGCGGGACCGCGAGCCCGAGCCAGGGCAGGAACGACTGGACGAGACTGCCCAGGTTCCCCCAGCGGTTCGGCACGACATCGTGGGCGACGAGCAGCACTGCGGCCACCAGGGAACCGAGCGCCAGCAGCCTCCCGCGCTGCCACGCGCTCTTTCCCGGCGGGCCGGTATGGATCGCATGCTTTGCGTCCGTCATCGGCGGGGACTCTATCGGCTGTGCGTTTCGGGCGTAAGGAGTAGGTCATTCCTTTCACCCCCGAGTTATTTCACCCTGCTGAAACCTGGCCAGGGCTCACCTGGGGCCGTTCAGGCCCGTTCGAGGAACTCCTCCTGGTCCTCGTCGAGCTGCGCGCGGATCGCCTTCGCGAGCTCGGGGAACTCCGTCAGGTCGGGGGACGCCCGTACGACGTCGACGGCCGCGGCGCGCGCCTCCTCGATGAGGCCGGCGTCCTTGACCACGCGCAGCAGGCGCAGGGAGCTGGTCCGGCCGGACTGCGCCGCGCCGAGCACGTCGCCCTCGCTGCGCAGCTCCAGGTCGAGGTTCGCGAGCTTGAAACCGTCGGTGGTCTGGGTCATCGCCTCCAGGCGGGCGAAGGCTGGGGTGCCGGGCTCCGCGTCGGACACCAGGAGGCACAGGCCCGGGTCGGTGCCTCGCCCCACGCGCCCCCGCAGCTGGTGCAGCTGCGAGATGCCGAACCGGTCGGCGTCGAAGATCACCATCGCCGTGGCCTCGGGGACGTCTACGCCCACCTCGATCACGGTGGTGGCGACCAGGACCGGAGCCTCCCCGGAGGCGAACCGGGCCATCGCCGCCTCCTTCTGGTCGGGCGGTAGCTGTCCGTGCAGGGTGCCGATCTCGATGCCCGCCAGCTCGGGCCGCGAGCGCAGCTCCTCGACGACCTCGAGCACGGCGCGCAGCGACGGTCGGTCAGAGCCGCCCTCGGCCTCGGCTCCGGAGAGGTCGAGGAAATCGGGCACGTCGTCGAAGTCCTTGGCGGTCGTGCTGGTCTCCTCGTCCGGGTGGATCCGCGCGCAGACGACGTAGGCGCGGCGTCCGGCGTCGACCTCCTCGCGGACGCGGGCCCAGGTGCGGTCCGTCCAGCGGGTGTTGCCGGCCGGGACTGCGACGGTGGTGATGCCCGCTCGCCCGGCGGGCACCTCGGTGAGGGACGACGTCTCCAGGTCGCCGAAGACCGTCATCGCCACGGTGCGCGGGATGGGCGTGGCGGTCATGACCAGGAGGTGCGGGGACACCCGCCCCTTGGCGCGCAGCGCATCCCGTTGCTCGACGCCGAAGCGGTGCTGCTCGTCCACGACGACGAGGCCGAGGTCGGCGAACTGCACCTGTTCCGACAGGAGCGCGTGCGTGCCCACCACTATGCCTGCCTCGCCGCTCGCGGCCTGGAGCAGCGCCGCCTTGCGGGCCTTCGCGCCGAGCGAGCCGGTGAGCAGGGCCACCCGGGTGCTCGTGCCGGTGCGCTCCGCGCCGAAGAGGGTGCCGCCCTCGGCCATCGGGCCGAGCAGGGCGCGCAGGGTCCTGGCGTGCTGCGAGGCGAGCACCTCGGTGGGTGCGAGCAGCGCGGCCTGGCCGCCGGCGTCGACCACCTGCAGCATGGCGCGCAGCGCGACCACCGTCTTGCCGCTGCCGACCTCACCCTGGAGCAGCCGGTGCATCGGGCGCGGGCTGGCGAGCTCGGCGGCTATCTCGTCGCCCACCTCGCGCTGGCCGTCGGTGAGCACGAAGGGCAGCGAGGCGTCGAAGTCCGCGAGGAGGCCGGGCTTCCCCGCGGGTAGCGGCGGCCGGGCGGTGGCGTCCTCGGCGGCGGTCCGGGCCCGGCGCTGCGCGAGCGCCGTCTGGAGCACGAACGCCTCCTCGAACCGCATCCGGTGCTGGGCGCGGTAGGCCTCCTCGAGCGTCGCCGGCCGGTGCAGGCTGCGCAGCGCACCGCCTCGCTCTGGCAGGCCCCGGCTCTCTCGTACGTCGGAGGGCACCGGGTCGGGCACGTCGGCGTCGGTCAGTGTGTCGAGCACTACGCGCAGGGCGCCCTGGATCTTCCAGCTCGGGATACCGGCCGCCGCCGGATAGATCGGGATGGGCTTGGTCGCGTGCTCCAGGAGCGCCTCGTCGCTGTCGAGGTCGGACTCCTCCCCCATCAGCGTGAAGTCCGGGTGGCTGAGCTGCCGCGACCCCCTGTACAGGCCGACGGTTCCGGTGAACAGGCCCTTTGCTCCCGGGACCAGCCGCTTCTCGTGGTTGAAGAGCGAGCCGCGGTGCTTGCCGAAGAACGTGAGCGACAGCCGGCTCTTCCCGTCCGTCACCACTACCTCCATGAGCGCGCCCGTGCGGTTGCGCATGGGTCGCACGGTCGCCTGCTCCACGCGGGCCAGGATGGTCACGTGCTCGCCCACCTCGAGCGCCGCGATGTCCGAGAGCGCGCCCGGGTCGGCGTACCGGCGCGGGTAGTGGCCCAGCAGGTCGCCGACGGTCTGCAGCTTGAGCTTGCCCAGGGCGGTCGCCGTCCGCTTGTCGAAGGCCCGTTCCAGGCGCTCGTCCGCCCGCTCGGTCATGCGTGCTCCTCCTCCATGCCCAGGCATACGCCGTCGCCCGGGCGGCCCGTCGCCAGGACGACGAGCTCCGCCTCCGGCGCGCGCTCCGTGAGCGCTGCGGCGAGCAGGTCGGGCAGACCGTCCGGGACCTGCGCGTCGAGCAGCGCCGTCACCACGATGGTCGCCGGTCCCGCCGCGGCGCGCAGGGCCTCGACGGCGGCATCGCTGCGCACTGACGTCACGGTCAGCCCCGCGAGCGCCTCGTCCACCGTCCCGCGTACGTCGACGTCGAGCTCGTCGGGCAGGCCGATCGGCAGGAGCGTCCCGAGTGCGGCCAGCGCCACGACGGCGTGCACGTCGGTGGGTGTCGGCACGGCGATGACCTCGTCGACGTCAAGATACTTCTGCACATCAGCTGGCCCGTCCGGCACCCCGAGGAGCAGCACGCGCCGGGCTCCGGTCGATGCGGCGACACGGCCGACGTCGTCGGCCGTCAGTGCCTCGACGGTGCTGCCGAGCCCGCCCGTGAGCAGTACGACGGCGCCCGCGTGCGCGAGCGCCCCGGCGAGCGCAGGGGCCGACGTCGCCGCGACGACGCCCCACTCGTGCTGCGCCACTGCTTCGAGGTGCCGCACGTGCACCTGGGCCAGGGAGCCCGTGCGTGACACCTCCGCAGCGATGGCGAGCGCCCGGTCGAGGTGGTCGGTGTGGACGTGTGCCTGCCAGACGCCGGTTCCGGTGCCCGCGTCGCCGCCGACCACGACCACCGAGTCGCCCACCTCGCCCAGTGCGGTGCGCAGCCCGGCCGCCACGGTGTCGGCCGTAGCCGCAACCGGCCCGGTGAGCACGAACATGAGCTCGAGGGCGCCCGCGCCGGCCTCGGCGCCGTGCGGCACGGCATCTGGCGCCGCCGGGCCGACCGCCGGCGTGCCGCTCATGGGCGACGGGGCGGGTTCGAGCAGCTGGTCCAGGTTCACGGAGTCCATGCTGCCGTCCGCCTCTGACACTCCGGCGGCGACTCCGCTCATGGCTCCAGCAGTAGCCTCAGCAGCGGCCCCGGCAGTGGCGACGACCAGCGCGTCGAGCACGAGAACCAGGCCGAGGGCTCCGGCGTCGAGCACACCCGCCGTACGGAGCTGGTGGAGCTCGTCCCGGCTGGCGCGAGCAGCGGAGCGCGCGGCGGCCGCGGCGGCGGACACGACCGCCAGCGGTCCGGCATCCCCGTCGACAGAGCCCTCGGCAGCGCGCGCGGCAGCCGCCGCGGCATCGGCCGCCGTGAGGATCGTGCCCTCGGCGGGCTGCGCCACCGCGGACCTGGCGGACGTCGCCGCCCGGGTGAGCAGGTCCGCCGCTCCACCGCCACGCCGCGCCGCCACCGCCAGGCCGCGCAGCCACTCGCTGAGGATCACGCCCGAGTTGCCGCGCGCACCCAGCAGGGCTGCCCTGGCGAGCGCCGTCAGCAGCTCCGCGCCGGTCGCCTCCGCGGGCGCCGCCGCGACCGCCCGGTCCCCCTCGCGGAGGGTCAGGTACAGGTTGGTGCCGGTGTCGGCGTCGGCGACAGGGAAGACGTTCACCCGGTCGATCGCGGCACGCTCACGCCGCAGTGCGGCCGTCGCACCACGGGTCCAGACGCGCACCAGTCCCGGGTCCTCGAGACGGACGCCGTCCGGGAACGAACCCGGACCAGAATCGGCCGGCCGGCTGCTGCTGTCGACGTCGGTCACGCTCTGCCCTCCTGCATACGGCTGAACACATATGGCTGAACCATGTGGCTGAACAACGGACCGGACGCCCGCCCGGACGGATCCCACCGTACCCAGCGGCCGGACCGCTCGCGTCCGGCCGTCCACAGGCCCGATACCCGGCTCGTGCTCTGCTCGTACTCTGCTCGGACCCGCCACCGACGGTGTGACGCACCCCGCGGTGGCTACGGTTTGAGGGCCCGGCCCGGGATCGGGTACTCTGTGAAAGTTGCCTGGTCCGCTACGAAGCGTTGATCGCTCTGAAGCGTCCGGGCTCCCCCTTTTTGACCACCCATCACGTCGTGCTGCGTTTCTGCACAGGCGTGCACGACATTCAGGAGACACCGTGGCTGCCAACTGCGACGTCTGCGGCAAGGGCCCGGGCTTTGGGCACTCTGTTTCGCACTCTCACATCCGCACCAAGCGCCGCTGGAACCCGAACATCCAGCGCGTCCGCGCGATCGTGAGCGGGACTCCCAAGCGCGTCAACGTGTGCACCTCCTGCCTCAAGGCCGGCAAGGTCACGCGCAAGGTTTCGGCCTGACGCTGCCGCAGCCGGGTCGCTGACGCGGCCCGTCATGCTTGGACGAAGACGTTTGACGAAGACGCCTGTCGGGTTTGCACCTGGCGGGCGTCTTCGGCGTTCCCGTAGCCTTCAATCGGACCCGAAGAAGTGGTTGCGCCTCGCACCCACAGGGTGAAAAGGTGAGGTCATGATGGCACCGGAAGATGTGACCATCCGCCCAGCAACGACGACCGACGCCGAAGCCATCGCTCGTGTCGACATCGCCTCCTGGCGTGGTGCTTACTCAGAGATCCTGTCCGACTCGTACCTGTCCTCGCTCGACGTGGGCGAGCGCGCCGGGCGGTGGAACGCGGCAGTCGCCGCGCGCGACGTCACAGTGCTCGTCGCGGAGGACGAGAGCGGCACCGTAGGTTTCACGAGCGTCGGTCCGTCCCGCGACGAGGACGCCGAACCGGGCGACCGCGAGATCTACGCCATCTACCTGCATCCGCGCGCCTGGGGTACCGGTGTAGCCCGTGACCTGATGCGTACGGTGCTCGACGGACTCACCCCCGGCACCGTCGTGTCGCTCTGGATCCTCGAGGGCAACGAACGCGCGCAGCACTTCTACCGGCGGCACGGGTTCCAGCCCGACGGGACCGAGCGCATCGACGACATAGGCGGCCAGCCGCTCACGCAGCTCCGCTTCCGCAAGCGCTGACCCCACCGAGGTAGACCTCTGGCGAGGTAGTCACCTGCGTGACTACCTCGCCAGAGGTCTACCTCGCCAGAGGTCAGGAGCGAAAGTGGTCCCAGCCCTGACCGACGTCGAGCGTCTCGCCACCGATCGTGACGACCGGTCCAGCCTCCTCGCCGTCCTGCGCCTCTCCGACGGCGCGCACCTGGCCGACGGCGGTCCAGCCCGCCGGCAGCCGGGTGCCGGCGGGAAACGTGGCGAGCAGCCCGTGGTCCTCTCCGCCCGCCCAGATCCACTTGCCGACCAGGCCGTCGATGTCGGCGTTCCCCGGCCCCCAGCCGGGGTCGCCGAGGCCTGTCGCCGCGGCCACCGCACGCGCCGCGGATCGCAGCGCTTCCCGGTCCTTCGCGAACGCCCCGGCATCGAGGTCGATCCGCACACCGCTCGCGCGCGCCACCCGTCCGGCGTCACGCAGCAGACCGTCGGACAGGTCGAGCATCGAGGTGGCGCCCGCCTGACCTGCCAGGACACCCGCCGCCAGGGGCGGGTCCGGCCGTAGGTACGCGGCGACGAGCCGTTCCCACTCGTCCTCGAGGAGCACGCCGTCGGTGACCTCCAGCGGGGCCGCGGACAGCGGCACGCGGACCAGGTCCGTCTCCAGGAGCGCCAGCCCGGCGGCCGACCAGCCGCGCACCCCGGCGTGCGCGACGACGTCGCCCGGCCGGGCGCCCGACCGCAGCACCGGCGAACGTCCCTCCAGGTCACCGTGCACGGTGATGCTCACGACCAGGCACGGGCCACCGGACAGGTCCCCGCCGACGGCGCCCGCACCCGTCGACGCGCAGCCGTCCGCCAGCCCCCTGGCGAAGCCCGTCACCCAGTCCAGCTCGGTGTCACCCGGCACGACGAGGGACGTGACCAGCCCGGTCGGTCGCGCACCCATCGCGGCGATGTCGGCGAGGTTCTGCGCGGCGGCCCGCCGTCCGACGTCGTACCCGGTGGACCAGCGGGCGCGGAAGTGGCGGTCCTCGACCAGCACGTCGGTCGAGACGACGAACCGGCCGTCGGGTGCGGCGAGCACGGCGGCGTCGTCTCCGGGGCCGAGCAGCGTCGCACTCCCCCGGGGCAGCAGGGGCACTATGCGTTCGAGGATCTGCTCCTCGGAGAGGTCACGGACGCGGGTCACCGGTAGACCCTAAAGCCCCGCAGGGGCCGGATGCCGCATACCGGCTGGTGCGCGAGCCGCACACCGGCAGCAACGGGCATCGGGGACGGGCACTATCCGGTACGGGTAACGTATCTCCGTGCTTCCCGCCCGATTCGTGTTCGCAACGACCGCCGCCGTTCTCGCCGTCGTGGCGCTCGGAGGCTGTGCTCGAACGATCGGCGTGGAGGTCGCGCCGAACGCCGCCGACCCGAAGTGCGCCGAGGTCATGCTCGCCGTCCCGGACGAGCTCGGGCCGGACCTGCCGAAGCTGTCCACCAACGCCCAGGCCACCGCGGCATGGGGCGAACCGGGCGCCGCGGTCACCATGCGCTGCGGCGTGGCCCAGGTCGGACCCGCCGCGGACTGCCAGCACGTCGACTCGGGAGACGGGACCGCCGTCGACTGGATAGTCACCACCGACGACGCCGGCACCTGGTCGTTCGTCACCTACGGCCGTGAGCCCGCGGCCGAGGTGATCGTGCCGCCCGCGGTCACCGAGAACCACTCGACATCGTTTATTGCCGACCTCGCCGATGCCGTGACACAGGTACCTGCCACGAAGGAGTGTCAGTGAGCCCGGTTGTATCAGTAGTACCGGCGCAGTCGCGCCGCGAGCGCCTGCGCGACGAGCTGCGGCGTGAGGTCCTCGCCGCCGCACGCCACCAGCTCGCCGGACAGCACGGGCTGAGCAAGCTCACGATGGCCGCCGTCGCGAAGGAGGTGGGCGTCACGCCGCCGGCGTTGTACCGGCACTTCGAGAACCGGCAGGACGTCATCGCGCAGCTCTGCGTGCTCATCGTCGAGGAGGTGCTGGAGCTGCTCGCCGTAGCGGTGGCCCGGCAGGAGCCTGGCGACATCGCCGCCGCCCTGGTCGCCTCGACCCGGACCTCGCTCGACTGGGCGGTGCGCAACCCCGCGGAGTTCGACCTCGTCATCGGCTCCGGCATCCGCGCGGAGCTCACCGACAGCCACGCCCTCCAGCGCCGCATGGCCGAGATGGTCGGCGGCCACTACGTGCCGCTCTTCCGCGAGCTGGCGGCGGCGGGCATCCCGCGCCCGGCCCACGACGAGCTCGGCCCGGAGCTCGCCGAGCAGGTGAGCCGCTACCGCGACGCGGTGGGCGGCCACGACCTGCCGCTCGGCGTCGCCCACCTCATGGTCACGAGCTGGCGCCAGGTCTACGGGCTGCAGTGCATGGCGGTCTACGGCCACCAGGAGTTCGCGTTCGGCGACCACGTGGCGCTCCACGAGGACCTCGTCTCCGCGCTGCTGGTCCAGATGGGCCTGGAGCCGCACCCGACCGTGCGCTGAGCACCGGCCCAGCGCGCGAGCACGGGTCAGCGCACCATCGAGTCCCGGCCGGCCTCCATCGTGTGCAGCGCGTCCGCGTTCGTGATCAGCTGGACGGTCCCGTGATAGGAGATCTTCGGATCCTTCATCGCCGCGCCCACCAGCTCGGCGAGCGCCGCGAGGTGCCGCATGTCGTGCGCGCAGATGCGGTGCACGTGCTGGGTGGCGGTGACCATCTGCAGGGCGAAGACGGGGTACCTCCACAGCGGCTTCCAGAACCGGGTCCGCTGCCACACGCGAGCGACCGGCCAGGCCAGGCCCGCACAGGCCATGGCGAGCGCGGCCTCCCATGGGACGCCGTCGGCCCCCACCAGGCGGAGCAGCAGGACGATCACCGCGACGATGAAGAAGGGGTAGGCCACCTGGTTCGCCCAGGCACCGATGGGCTTAGGGCTCGCCACACCGACCACCTCCACCCGCATGACGTTGCTCAGGGCGAAGGTGGTGAGCCCGATGGTGAGCGCCCCGTTCGCGACCCGCACGTCACGCGCGGCGTAGCTGTAGCGGGGCTCGCCCCACATCTTGCCTCCTCAGGCACCGTCTCCGACCCGCCGACGAGGTGACGACCAGTCGCGAGAGGCAGAGTACAGGCGATCAGCGCAGGCCGGTGGACCGCTCGAGCGCGAGCTGGACGAGCTCGTCGATCAGCTCCGGATAGCTCATGCCCGAGGCCGCCCACATGCGCGGATACATCGAGTACGGCGTGAAGCCCGGCATGGTGTTGATCTCGTTCACCAGCACCCCGTCCTCGGGCGTCAGGAACATGTCCACGCGCGCCAGGCCCTCGGCGCCGATCGCCTCGAACGTCCGCACGGCGATCTCCTGGATCTCCTTGACGACATGGTCCGGCAGGTCGGCGGGGCAGCTGAGCTCCACGGCCGCCTCGTCGAAGTACTTGGCCTCGTAGTCGTAGAAGCCGTGCCTGGTCTCGTCGGTGACGACGATCTCGCCGGGCAGGGACGCGCGCGGGCGCTCCCCGCCCCGGCCGCCGAGCACCGCGCACTCGATCTCCCGGCCGCCGATACCCGCCTCGACCATCACCTTGGGGTCGTGCTCGCGCGCCTCCTCGACGGCGGCGTCCAGCTCGTCCAGCGAGACCACCCTGGAGATGCCGAGCGACGACCCGGACCGGGCGGGCTTGACGAACAGCGGCAGCCCCAGGGTCTCGACGGTCTGGCGGACGACGTCGCGGTGGTCCGGCCAGTCGCCCGGCCTGATCACCGCGTACGGGCCGATGGGCAGGCCGTGCCCCGCGAACACCAGCTTCATGAAGTGCTTGTCCATGCCGAGGGCGGACGCGAGCACACCGGAGCCGACGTACCGCGTGTCGGCGAACTCGAGCAGGCCCTGGACGGTGCCGTCCTCGCCGTACGGGCCGTGCAGCAGCGGGAACACCACGTCGATGTCGGCGAGGGCCGACGGCACCTGGCCCGGCTCGAGAACCCGCAGCACTGCGTCACCGGAGGTCAGCGGGAGCACCACCTCGGCGGCGGACGCCGGGACCTCTGGCACCTTGCCGTCGGCGATCGCCCAGCGCCCGGGCTCGTCGGCGGCGATGACCCACTGCCCGTTCGTGGTGATGCCGACGGGCACCACCTCGTACTTCGAGCGGTCGATGGCGCCCAGCACACCACCGGCGGTGGCGACGGAGATCCCGTGCTCGCCGGAGCGTCCCCCGAACAGGAGGACGACACGCGTCTTGCGGGCGGCCCTCGGCGCCGGCACGGGGTTCGTGGAGTCCACGGGGGCCTACGGGGTCGCCCGCAGATCCTTGCGGAGGATCTTCCCGGACGCCGACTTCGGCACCGCCTCGATGAACTCCACGGCCCGCACCTTCTTGTACGGGGCCACCTGCTCGGCGACGAACGCGATGACCTCGCCCTCGGTAAGGGTCGCCCCTGGCGCGGTCACGACGAACGCCTTGGGGATCTCGCCCGCTTCATCGGAGGGCACACCGATCACCGCGGCGTCGGCGATGCCGGGGTGGGACAGCAGCAGCGCCTCCAGCTCGGCGGGCGGCACCTGGTAGCCCTTGTACTTGATGAGCTCCTTGAGCCGGTCTACCACCTGGAACACGCCGTCGGCGTCGACGGTGACGATGTCGCCGGTGTGCAGGAACCCGTCGGGCTCAAGGGTGTCCTCCGTCGCCCGCGGGTTGCCGAGGTAGCCGGCCATCACGTTCGGCCCGCGGCACAGCAGCTCGCCCGGCCCGGAGACGCCCTCGGCCGGCTGCTCGATCTCGGCGCCCGTCGCCGGGTCGACGATCTTCGCCTCCATGTTGGCCACCAGCAGCCCCACCGACCCGGCCGAGATCTCGCTGCGGCCGAACGGGATGACGTGCGAGACCGGCGACATCTCCGTCATGCCGTAGCCCTGGAGCACCCGTACACCGGAGCCGAGCCGGGCCACCACCGCTGCCGCGAGCTTCTCGTCGAACGGCGCGGCACCGGACAGCACTGCCCGCACGGTGGAGACGTCGTACGAGTCCACGAGCGGGTGCTTGGCCAGGGCGAGCGCGATCGGCGGCGCCACGAACAGGAACGTCGCCCGGTGGTCCTGGATCACCCCGAGGTACTGCGCCAGGTCGAACCGGGGCAGCGTGACGAGCCGCGCCCGGGTGCGCAGCGCGACGTTGAGCAGCACGGTCATACCGTAGATGTGGAAGAACGGCAGGACGCACGGCACGACGTCGTCGCGCTCGACACCGATCGCGAAGCACTGCGCCACGTTCGCCACGAGGTTCGTGTGCGTCAGCATGACGCCCTTGGGGTGGCCCGTCGTACCCGACGAGTACGGCAGCACCGCGAGGTGCGTCGCCGGGTCGAACGAGACCTCGGGGGCCGGGTGCGGATCGGCAAGCAGGTCGGCCAGGGAGGTGTACTCGGGAGCCACCGCGGAGTCGCCGTCGAGCACCACTAGCTGCTCGTGCGCGAGGCCCGCACCCTTCGCGCCCGTCTCGGCCGCCAGGAGCAGCGCCGAGACGGTGATCACGAGCCGGGCGCCCGAGTCCAGGAGCTGCTTGGTGATGTCCGGGCTCGGCGACAGGGCGTTGATGGTGGTCACGGTCACGCCCGCGCGCAGCAGGCCGTGGAACACCGGCACGTAGGCGGGGATGTTCGGGGCGTGCAGCGCGACGACGTCGCCCACGCCGAAGCCTCGCGCCGCGACGGCACCCGCCACGGCGTCGATCTGCGCGAGCAGGGAACGGAACGACGTCTGAGCACCGCTGACGCCGTCGACCACCGCCACGCGGTCCAGCTCGTCCCCGGTGAGATCACCGAACAGGTACTCGTGGACGCTGACGGACGGGATCACCACGTCGGGCAGCATGCTCCGGACAACCATCGTCGGTCTCCTTCTTCTGTGGCACCGGACCGCCGTTGGCCCCGTGCAAGAGCATTCTGCCGTCAGGAACGGAAGGCCGCGAGCAGCACCGGCACCAGCCGCTTCCACGACGGCGCCGCCGCGTAGCGGGTGAGCGCCCGGCCCGTGTCCGTCACGCTCCGGGAGCTGCCGAACCACGGCGGCTTCGGGAAGAGCGAGAGCTCGCCGTGCAGCACGCTGCGCGGGAACGCGCGGAAGGGCCCCGTCACGACGCTGCGCTCGGGCCCGGCCAGCAGGTGCCCGTTGTGCACGACGTCGATGCCGGAGCCGACGTCGGCCACCGTGTGCCCGGGGAACGCGCCCCACGTGGCGCCGGACAGGAGGAAGCCCATGCCGGTCCACGCGTTGATCGCTATGTTGCCGTAGCGCAGGTCGGCGATCGCGGCGTCGAACACGGCGCCTGCCGCCCTGCGGTCCTGTGGCCGCACCAGCACGTTGGCGCCCAGCGTCCCGTACAGGGAGTCGTTGGCGAAGCCGACGGCGGCCCGCAGGAACTGCGTGCCCTGCCCGGGAAGCTGCGTCCATGCGAGCACCGGCGCGAAGTACTCGTCGGCGCACGCCGGGTCGTCCGCGGCGATCTCCATCAGGAGGCTGCCGGCCACCTGCTCGGCGTCGGGATGCGCGTCGGCCGCCCGCGCGACCTTGGCGTCCGCGCCCGGGTACCAGGTGCCGCGCGCCGGCGTCGTCGCCAGGGCGCGCCGCAGCTCGGCGAGGAACGCATCCTTCTGCGGCCAGTCCGCCGACAGCACGACCACCTGGCCCGCCACGCAGTTGTGGCCTGCGTTGTGCAGGCGCATGGTCGCCACGTGCTCGGCCTGGAACCGCAGGTCGGCGGCGCTCCACCGGCCGGGGACCACGATGACGGGCGCTACGCCGCCCAGCTCGCTCGTGATCGGCACCGTGAGCCTCGGGTCGGCCGCCGCCCGACGCCGCTCGGCCTCCTCGCCGGTGCCCCACACGATGGCGTCGTGCGTGACGGCGGAGCCGGTGATGTGCACCTTGTCGATGCCGCCGTGCCGCGTGAGGTAGGCGCCGACGGCGGCGTCGCCGTTGACGATCCGGACCACGCCGGCCTCGATCAGGGGCGCGAGGGCCGTGCGGTACACCTCGAGCAGGCCGGCGAACGTCGGGTTGAGCTTCACGAGCGAGGCCCGGTTGTGCGCGACGAGCTCGTAGAACGCGTCGAGCGGTGCGATGGACGAGACGTTGCCGGCGCCGAGCACCAGCCCGACGCCGCCGTACTCGCCGACCGCGCCGGCCCGCAGGCCCGCATCGGAGCGCACCTGCCGCTCCGGCACGCCCGGCGGCATCCACACCTCTGCCTCGAAACCGTTGAACAGCACCCACTCCTTGACGGTGCGCGGCAGCACCCGCACCGCCACGCGGCCACCCGGCGCGGTCCCGACGGCGAGCCCGTCGAGCGGCGACCCGCCCGCCGCGAGCGCCTCGTAGGACTGCGCGTAGGTGGCGGCGCTCTCCAGCGCGCCGTACGGGCCGGTCATCCATTCCTCGCCCGTGTAGGGGGCGGACGCCGGGATGTGCTTGGCCTCGGCGGCGGTCCTCACCCACTCCTCGGCGACGCCGGCGATCGACGCGTGCACCCTCCGGAACAGCGCCCCTCGGTCCGCGACCGGCAGCCGCGCCCACCGTTCGGCACCGGCCTTGAGCTCCTCGACCGCCTTGTCGAGCTCGCGCTCCGTGGTGGCTCGCGTGTCCGTCACGCTCATCAGCTGTCTCCTTCGACCGCACCGCATCCGACCGGGGCCCGCACTCACTGACCCGCCCTGCAATAGCCTATGGGTGCTGACGACCCCGGGCGAGACCCCCGAGCTTTACATCTCGACCTTCAGTGCACAGCGCGGCCGCCGCCGTTAGGCTGCCTGGTATGTCGGACATCGCCGTCAGCGGGGCCGTCAGCGGGCGTCACGACCTGCGTGATGCGCTCGACCTGCTGAGCGAGCAGGTCGCCGACGAGATCCTGCATGCCGAGCCCGTCCATCCCGACACTCACCTCCCGGCCGCCCTCGTCCAGCCCCTGGTCCGGGCCAACCTGGCGGAGATCCTCGCCGCGCTCGCCGGCGAGCCGTCGTCGCTCGGACCGGCGCGGGAGACCGGCCGCGTCACCGCCGCCGAAGGCATGCCGCTGGACCTGCTGCAGCACGCCTACCGCCTGGCCGGCCTGCGCATCTGGGAGGAGCTCGCCCGTCGGCTGCGCTCCCGGACCGACACCACAGCGCTGCTCCGCGCCTCGTCGCGCGTCTGGTTCGCCATCGACCGCTCGTCCAACGTGGCGGTGCGGACCCACCTCGAGTCCAGCGCGGGCCTGAGCGAGAACATGGCCCGCACCGAGCTCCTGCGCGGCGTCCTCACCGGCGCGGTGCACGACCTCGAGACCGCCCGGCGCGCGCTCGGCCTGCCCGCCGACGTGATGCTCGTCGTCGCCGTCACGGCACCCGGTATGCCCGCGGTCCCCGCGGCCCCCGCACCGGACCGCGGCGTCGCGGAACCACCTGGGCCGACCGTCCGCTGGCTCACGCACGAGGGCGCCCGGCTGACACTCGTGGCCGCGCACACCTCCGAGAACACGTACAACGCCCTGACGGGCCTCGCCGCACACACCCGGACGGGCGCGAGCCGGCCGTTCACGCGCCTGGCCGACGCGCCCGCCGCGCTCGTCGAGGCCCGCACGGCAGTGCGGTCCCTGCCCCTGGGCCGGGTCGGGCTCGCCCGCTACGGCGACCGTCCGCTGGACGCCCTGCTCGTGGCCGACGGCGAACGCGCCGCCGAGCTCGCGACCACGGTGCTCAGCGGGCTCAGGGACCGCGACCCCCGGGACGAGGAGCTGTTGCTCGCCACCGTCGAGGCCTGGTTCGAGCACGGCGGGTCAGGTACCAGGGCCGCGGCGGCGCTGCACTGCCACCGCAACACGGTGCTGAACCGGCTCGCGCGGGTCGCCGACCTGACGGGCCGCGACATCAACGACCCCCGGGCCGCCGCCGAGCTGTACACGGCGGTCCGCGCCCTCCGCCTCCAGGGCGAGCCGGCCTAGCTTCGCCGGGGCACCGCGCAGCTTCGGGCGGGTGATATCTGATGCCCGTTTCCAGCCCATAATTCGCCCTACGACGTTAGCCTCAGGACGTGACCCCTCTCCTGTCCGACGAGCTGCTTGCCACCCTGCGCGAGCGCGCCGCCGACTACGACCGAGACAACGCCTTCTTCGCCGAGGATCTGGCCGACCTGCAGGCCGCCGGCTACCTCGGCGCGATGGTCCCCACAGCGCTCGGCGGCGCGGGCCGGACGCTCCGCGAGACGGCTCGTGAACAGGCCAGGCTGTCCGCGCACGCGCCCGCGACGGCGCTGGCCGTGAACATGCATCACGTGTGGGTGGGTGTGGGTCGTTACCTGCACGACCGCGGCGACTCGTCGCTGGACTGGCTGCTGGCGGAGGCGGCGTCGGGAGAGGTCTTCGGCTTCGGCTACTCCGAGCCGGGCAACGACCTGGTGCTGCTCGGCTCGCGCACGGAGGCGCGGCCGGACGGCGCCGGGGGCTACTCGTTCCACGGCCGCAAGATCTTCACGTCGAACTCCCCCGCCTGGACGCGGCTTGGCGTGCTGGGGCTCGACTCGTCGAAGAACGGGCGGCGCGCCGAGCCGCGGCTCGTGCACGCCTTCGTCACGCGCGACGGCGGCGGGTTCGAGATCCTCGACGACTGGGACACGATAGGCATGCGCGCCTCCCAGTCGCGGTCCACGCTGCTCGACGGCGCGCACGCGCCCGCAGAGCGGGTGCTGCGGCTGCTGCCACCCGGTCCGTCGCTCGACCCGTACGTCCTGGGCATCTTCACGTCGTTCGAGGTGCTGCTCTCCTCCGTCTACGCGGGGATCGCGGACCGGGCGCTGGAGCTCGCCGTCGAGGCCGCCGGTCGTCGCACGTCGATGAAGACGGGCAAGAAGTACACCCAGGACCCCGACGTCCGCCGTCGTATCGCCGACATGGCCCTGGCACAGGACAGCGTCTGGCTCCAGATCGACGGGATCACCCGCGACCTCGACGCCTCGGCGTCGGACAGCACGCTGGACCGGGGCGCCGGCTGGTTCCGGGCGACCGCCGGGCTGAAGGTGCGCGTCACCGAGACGGCGCGCGAGGTCGTCGACCAGGCCGTCCGGGTGTCCGGCGGCTCCACCTACTTCAACGGGTCCGAGCTGGGCCGCCTCTACCGCGACGTGCTCGCGGGGATCTTCCACCCGTCCAGCGACGACTCCGCCCACGCCACGGTGGCGCAGTCCCTCCTGGGCCCTCTGGAGTAGCTGCGGCCCAGGTCGCCCAGAAACGTCCGGCGGACTTCTGTTCGATCACGCCCGGAGGGCCCGGTCCAGGTCCGACCAGAGGTCTTCCACGTCCTCGATGCCCACCGACAGGCGCAGCAGGTCCTCTGGCACCGTCTCGGCCTCGGTACCCCAGCGGCGGCGGCGTTCCAGCATGGACTCCACCCCGCCGAGCGACGTCGCGGGGAGCCAGAGGCGCACGGCGTCGACGACGGCGTCGGCCCGGCCGACCGGGTCCGCTGCCCCCGCCCGTGCCTTCGGGCGGACGCCGATGATCGCGCCGAACCCGTTCATCTGGGCCTTGGCCCGCTCGTGCCCCGGATCGCCGGACAGCGAGGGGTGCCGCACCTCGGCGACCTCTGGGTGCTCCGCGAGACGCCGGGCCAGCTCGGCCGCGCTCGCCTGGGCGCGCTCGAAACGCAGCGCCAGCGTGCGCAGGCCGCGCAGCGCCAGCCACACCTCGAACGGTCCGGCGATCGCGCCGTGCAGCGTGCGGTGCTCGCGCAGGGTCGCGGCGAGCTCCGCGTCGCGCGTCACGAGCGCGCCCAGCACGACGTCGGAGTGGCCCGCGAGGTACTTCGTCACCGAGTGCAGCACCACGTCGGCGCCGTGCTCCAGCGGGCGCTGGCCCAGCGGCGTCGCGAAGGTGTTGTCGACCACCGAGCGGACGCCCGCGGCGCGCGCCGCGCCGAGCACGGCGGGCAGGTCGGCGACCTCCAGCATCGGGTTGGTGGGCGACTCCACGAGCAGCAGGTCGGCGCCGTCGAGGGCCGCCACCACGGCGTCGGTGTCGGCGATGTCGACGTACCGCAGGGTCACGCCGTGCCGCTCCGAGACCTGGCGCGCGAGCACCATGCCTGCCTGGTAGGCGTGCCTCGGCAGCACGAGCGTGCCGCCGTCGGGCACCAGGGCGAAGACGGCGGCGACCGCCGCCATCCCGGACGAGAACACGAGCGCCTCGCCCGCCTCTCCCCCGCCGCACTCGAGGGCCGCCAGCGCCTCCTCGAACGGGTGCCAGGCGTCGTTGTCGCCGCGCGCGTACGACAGCTCGTCGGGCGTGACCACGCCGCGCGAGACGTACGTGGAGTTCATCGGGACGGACGAGTTGATGTGCCCGCCCTGGACCCGGGCGGGACGCCCGGCGGAGACGACGATCGTTGCGGGCGCGAACGCGGACTGCTCGGGGTGCTCAGGGGTGGTGCTCATGGCGGCGAGAATACGACGGGCCGGTCCCGGGGCGTGGACCCGTCCGCACCCCGACGGCCGTCAGACGGACGTCGCGTCCGCTCGCCGGCTCCGGATCACCAGGGACATGAGCGCCGCGCCCGCGCACAGGACGCCCGCGCCGTACCAGACGGCGTCGTACGAGCCGGTCAGGTCGCGCACCAGGCCGCCCGCGAACGCCACGACGCCGGCGCCGATCTGGTGCGAGGCGAGCACCCAGCCGAACACGATGGGTGCGTCCTCGCCGTAGAACTCGCGACACAGGGCGAGGGTGGGCGGCACGGTAGCCACCCAGTCCAGCCCGTAGAACACGATGAAGAACACCATCGGCAGCTCCACGGAGGGCGCCATGAGCGACGGCAGGAAGAGCAGCGCGATGCCGCGCAGCGTGTAGTAGACGCCCAGCAGGACACGCGGCGAGTAGCGGTCGGTCAGCCAGCCCGACCCGATGGTGCCGATCACGTCGACGACCCCGATGACCGCGAGCAGGCTCGCGGCGACAGTGATCGGCATGCCGTGATCGTGCGCGCCGGGGATGAAGTGCGTCCGGACCAGCCCGTTCGTCGTCGCACCGCAGATCGCGAACGCGCCGGCGAGCAGCCAGAACGGGCCGGTGCGGGCGGCGTCGAACAGTGCGGTGACCGCGCGCTTCGCGGACCCACGGGCGGGCGCGGGCTTCGGCACGTACTCGCCGCCGTAGGGCGCGAGGCCCAGGTCTGCCGGGTGGTCGCGCAGCAGGAACAGCACGAGCGGGATCGCCACGAGCGCGGCGATGGCCACCGTGACCGACGCCGGGCGCCAGCCCTGGTTCTCGACGATCCACGCGAGCAGCGGCAGGAACACCAGCTGGCCCGACGCCGTCGCCGCCGTCAGCACGCCGCTGACCAGGCCGCGCCGGGCCACGAACCAGCGCCCGGTCACGGTAGCGGTGAACGCGAGCGCCATGCTGCCGCTGCCCACCCCGACCAGGAGCCCCCAGCCGAGGATGAACTGCCACGGCTCCGACATCCACACGGTCGACAGCGCGCCCACGGTGATGACGACCAGCGCTGCCGTGACCACCGGACGCATGCCGAACCGGTCCATGAGCGCCGCGGCGAACGGCGCCGTCAGCCCGTACAGGATGACCTGCAGGCCGACGCCGAAGCCGATGGTCGCCCGCGACCAGCCGAGCTCCGCGTTCAGCGGCTCCACGAACAGGCCGGGTGCGGCAGTGAACGCGGCGGCGCTCATGACGGTCACGAAGCTGACCGCGGCGACCCACCAGGCGGGATGGATCCGGGCCGCCCGAGGGCGGGGAGCCGACGGCGGGGCCGACGCGCCATCGGCGTCGGGCACTGGCGTGCTGGTCTGGGTCACGGGCCTCAGTCTGCTGGGGCGAGGCGACCCGGGACAGTGACCGGAAGGTCACCATCCAATAGGATCGGGCCATGACCGCCCCGCACCGGGTCGCCGTGCTGATCGTCGACGGGTTCATCCCGTTCGAGCTCGGGATCGCGCACCGGATCTTCGGCATCGCGCGCGACGGCGAGCACAGGCCCCTCTACGAGGTGGTGACCTGCACGGCAGGCGCGCCCGGCCCGGTGCAGTCCGACTCGGACGTGGTGGTGCAGGTGGCACACGGCCCCGAGGCGCTGGAGACGGCGGACACCGTGGTCGTCCCCGCGTCGTACGAGTTCGGGCCGGTGTACGACGAGGGCCGCCTCACGCCCGAGCTCGAGGACGCCTTCCGGCGCATCCGGCCGGGCACCCGGCTCATGTCGATCTGCATCGGCGCGTTCGCGCTCGCCGCCGCCGGGATCCTCGACGGCCGCCCCGCCACCACGCACTGGAGCTCGGCCGAGCACTTCCAGAACCTGTTTCCCCAGGTCAAGATGGATCCCGGCGTGCTGTACACGGACGACGGCGACGTGCTCACCGCGGCGGGCGTCGCGTCCGGGATCGACCTGTGCCTGCACGTCGTGCGGCGCGACCACGGCGCCGCCGTCGCGCTCGACGTCGCCCGCCGCACGGTGGTGCCACCACACCGGGACGGTGGCCAGGCGCAGTACATCGCCCGGCCCATGCCCGACGCCGACGGGCCCGGCACCGCCGCGACCCGCGCCTGGGCGGCCGAGCGGCTGGCCGAGCCCGTGACGCTGGCCGCCATGGCCCGGCACGCCGCGATGTCGGTGCGGACGTTCACCCGCCGGTTCCGCGAGGAGACCGGCGAGAGCCCCGGGCAGTGGCTCCTCCGGCAGCGGGTCGAGCACGCACGGACGCTGCTGGAGTCCACCGACCTACCGGTCGAGCAGGTCGCGCGCCGGTGCGGTTTCGGCACCGCGCAGTCCTTACGAGCGCACATGCAGGCGACCCTCGGCGTGACGCCGACGGCCTACCGCCGGACGTTCCACGGGGCGGCCTGACCGCGTAGGTTGCGGTTCGGCGCCGTCGGCGGTCTCACCTGCCCGTGCGGCCCCGGATCGCACTAGCCTCGCTCCATGGGGACACGACGGAGAGCCACCGCGTTCATGCAGGCCGGCGTGCTGTTCGGCGCGCTGCTCCTGGCCGGCTGCACCCTAGGCGGCGACGAGCACGCCAACGACGGGCTGCCCGGCGATCCCACCCCCGCGCCGGTCGTCTCGGAGCCGGCCGAGCCGACGCCGTCGGACACCAAGGCCACCGAGGATCCGGGGACGGGCGACGACGCACCCGAGCCGGCCGTCACCGCCACCGAGACGGCCGCGGGCCCGCCCTTCGCGGCGAACACCAAGCCGGACACCGCCGAGCCGACGGGCGAGGGCGAGACCTTCCTGTCCGTCACGAACGTCCGCGTCGCCGAGCACGACCGCTACGACCGCGTGGTCTTCGACCTCGACGGCACGGGCAGCGGCCTGCCCGGCTGGCGTGTGGAGTACGTGGACGAGGCGACCGACGACGGCTCCGGGCACGCCGTCCAGGTCGACGGCGAAGCGATCCTGCGGGTGTCGCTCTCCGGCACGGCGAACCCGATGGACAGCGGCGTCGAGGAGTTCCCGGGCGACCGCATAGAGCCAGACGACACGGAGTCGGTGAACGAGATCGTGTACCGCTACTGGTTCGAGGGGTATACGACGGCGTTCCTCGGGATCGACGAGGGCAAGCGGCCGTTCCGGGTGTTCCTCCTGGAGAACCCGACGCGCGTGGTGGTCGACGTCCAGCACTGACCGTCCGCCCTGCGACGTGTCAGAAGCTCAGGTCACCGGAGTGACCTGAGCTTCTGACACGGACACCGGACGCCGTCAGCCCGCGACCTCCGACTTCTTGGGCCGCGCCAGCAGCGTGGCCGCCAGGTCGGCCAGCGGCAGCTTGCCGGCCAGCACCTCGACGACGCCCGCGGTGATCGGCATCTCGACGTCGTGCGCCCGGGCCAGCTCCAGCACCGACTCCGACGACTTCACGCCCTCGGCCGTGCCGCCGGTCACCTTGATCGCCTCGGCGAGCGTGAGCCCCTCGCCGATGTGCTTGCCGAGCCGGTGGTTACGCGACAGTGGTGAAGCGCAAGTCGCCGTCAGGTCACCCATGCCGGCCAGCCCGGAGAACGTGGCGGGCTCGGCCCCCAGCGCGAGGCCGAGGCGTGTGATCTCCACGAGGCCGCGCGTGATGAGCGTCGCCAGCGTGTTCCAGCCGAGGCCCTGGCCCTGGGCCATCCCGGCCGCGAGCGCGATGATGTTCTTCACCGCGCCGCACAGCTCCACGCCGACCACGTCGGTGTTCGTGTAGGGACGGAAGTACCTGGTCGAGCAGGCGTCCGCCACGAGCTGGGCGGTGGCCTCGCTGCGCGAGGCGACCACGGTCGCCGTCGGCTGGCGCTCGGCGATCTCGGGCGCCAGGTTGGGCCCGGAGACGACGGCGACCCGCTCGTCGGGCAGGTCGAGCACCTCGGCCATGACCTGGCTCATGCGCCTGTCCGTGCCGAGCTCGACACCCTTCATCAGGGAGACGACGACGGCGTCCGGCTCGACCAGGTCCTTCATCGACGACAGGGTGGCGCGGGCGACCTGGGACGGCACCGAGACCACGACTATCGACGCGCCCTTGAGGGCGACTGCCGGGTCGGTCGTGCCGTGCATCGCGGGCAGCTGCACGCCCGGCAGGTACTTCTCGTTGCGGTGCGTCTGGTCCACGGCGTCCAGCACCACGGCGTCGCGACCCCACAGGGTGACGTCGCACCCGGCGTCGGCCAGGACCATGGCGAAGGTGGTGCCCATCGAGCCGGCGCCGAGCACGGCGACCTTTGTCGGGTGGGGCAGGCTGACGGGCGGGGCGGCGCTCACGGGCGCTCCACCGGGGGGTAGGTAGTCATCTTGGCCTCGTAGTCGGGGTGCTTGCGCAGGTCGAACCTCGGCTTGGGCGCCACCTCGCCGCGGACCTGCTCCAGCTCGGCGGTGATGGCGTCCATGATGCGGCTGGTGGCCTCGCGCAGCGTCGCGGTGTCCTGCGGACGGTCGTACAGGTCGCTCAGGTCGACGGGCGGGCCGGTCTGGATGGTCACCTTCTTGCGCGGCCACGGCCAGCGCAGCATGCCGTACCGCGGCATGATCGCCGTGACGCCCCACTGCGCCACCGGGAGCACCGGCAGGCGGGTCGTCAGGGCGATCCGGGCCACGCCGGTCTTGCCCTCCATGGGCCAGTACTCGGGGTCCCGCGTCAGCGTCCCCTCGGGGAGGATCGCCACGCAGGCGCCGTCGCCGAGCTGGTCCGCCGCGTCCTTGAGGGACTCGGTGGCCTTGGCCGACTCCCGGTCCACCGGGATCATGTTGGTACCCCGCAGGGCCCAGCCCGTCAGGGGCGAGTCGAACAGGCCGCGCTTGGCCAGGATGCGCGGCTCGCGGCCCATGTCGAAGAGGTAGTGCGCCAGCGTCAGTGCGTCGAGCTCGGTGACGTGGTTGGCCGCGGCGATGAATCCGCCCTTGGCCGGGAAGTTCTCCCCACCCTTCCACTCGTACTTGCACAACGAGAACATGAGGTTCCGCACGATGAACGCGATGAAGCGGTACATGCGTGACTCAGGGCGTGGGATGGACACGGTCGGAAAGGATACTCGGCCCTGCCGCGCCGAGTGGCCGTGAGAGGTCTGTCGAAGTAGAGCGACAGACCTCTCACGCCAAGCTGGTCAGCCGCGGGTGACGTCGGCGCCGAGGGCGAGCAGCTTGTCCTGGAAGTTCTCGTAGCCGCGGTCGATCAGACCGATGCCGCGCACCGTGGACTGTCCCTTGGCGGCCAGGGCCGCGATGAGGTGGCTGAACCCGCCGCGCAGGTCAGGCACCACGATGTCGGCCGCGGAGAGCGGCGTCGGCCCGGAGATGACGGCGGAGTGGTGGAAGTTGCGCTGGCCGAACCGGCAGTCGCGCCCGCCCAGGCACTCCTTGTAGACCTGGATGGTCGCGCCCATCTTGCGCAGCGCGTCCGTGAAGCCGAAGCGGTTCTCGTAGACGGTCTCGTGCACGATCGACAGGCCGGTGGCCTGCGTGAGCGCGACGACGAGCGGCTGCTGCCAGTCGGTCATGAAGCCGGGGTGCACGTCGGTCTCGAGCACGATGGACTTCAGGTCGCCGCCGGCGTGCCAGAAGCGGATGCCGTCGTCCTGCACCTCGAACCGGCCGCCGACCTTCCGGAACGTGTTGAGGAACGTCATCATCTCGGGCTGGGTGGCGCCCTTGACGGTGATGTCGCCGCCCGTGGCGAGGGCCGCCGCGGCCCAGGAAGCGGTCTCGATCCGGTCGTTCAGGGCGGTGTGGCTGTAGCCCTCGAGGCGGTCGACGCCCTCGATGCGGATCACGCGGTCGGTGTCGACCGAGATGATGGCGCCCATCTTCTGCAGCACCGCGATGAGATCCATGATCTCCGGCTCGATCGCGGCGCCCGAGAGCTCGGTGATGCCGTCGGCGCGGACGGCGGTGAGCAGCGTCTGCTCGGTGGCGCCAACGGACGGGTACGGCAGGGAGATCTTGGTGCCCTGGAGGCGCCGCGGCGCCCGCAGGTGGATGCCGTTGGGTCGCTTGTCGACGACGGCGCCGAACTGGCGCAGGATGTCGAGGTGGTAGTCGATCGGGCGGTCGCCGATGCGGCAGCCGCCCAGGTCAGGGATGAATGCCTCGCCGAGCCGGTGCAGCAGCGGCCCGCAGAACAGGATCGGGATGCGGCTGGAACCCGCGTGGGCGTCGATGTCGGCCACGTGCGCCGACTCCACGTTGGACGGGTCGAGGTCGAGGATGCCCGCGTCGGTGTCGTACTTGACGTTCACACCGTGCAGGTCCAGGAGCCCCGAGACGACCTTGACGTCACGGATCTGCGGCACGTTCCGCAGCACGCTGGGGGTCTCCCCCAGCAGGGAAGCCACCATGGACTTCGACACGAAGTTCTTTGCGCCTCGAACGGTGATGGTCCCGTTCAACGGGGTGCCGCCGTTCACATACAGCAGATCGTTCATATCCTCGTCGTCATCTCGTTGTACCGATGATGGATTTCCGATGGTGGGGTCGGACTCTCAGTGGCTGAGGGCGTCCGGTCGGTCCTGATCCTTGTCCCCCACCGCCGGTCGTGCCAACACGGGCACGGTCGGGAGTATTCACCGTTCACTACACCTTCACTCGCGACGCACGCTGCCGCATCACGACACGCCAGGTGCACGCACGCGCGCGAGGTCGCGGTCGGCAGCCTACGTCAAGGGGGCATCCACACAGTGAGACGCCCTTCCCGGATCGCGGACCTCCTCCTAATGTCCCAGGCATGAGCACCTCCGCATCTTCGACCGCCGGGACCGCCTCCGGCGGGCAGGGCGAGCCTCCGGCCGGCAACCCCAGAGGCCGCGTCGTCGTCGCGTCCCTCATCGGCACCTCCATCGAGTTCTACGACTTCTACATCTACGCGACCGCGGCGTCGCTGGTGTTCCCGGCGCTGTTCTTCCCGAACGCCGCGGACCCGACGACGCAGCTCCTGTCGTCCTTCGCCGTGTTCGGCGTCGCGTTCGTCGCGCGGCCGCTCGGCTCGGTGGTGTTCGGCCACTTCGGTGACCGGATAGGCCGCAAGACGACCCTCGTGGCCTCGCTGCTCACGATGGGTATCGCGACGATCCTGATCGGCCTCATCCCTGCGGCGTCGACGCCTGGCTGGGCCTTCGCGGCCCCTGCCGTGCTCGTGGTGCTCCGGTTCTGCCAGGGCCTCGGCCTCGGCGGTGAGTGGAGCGGTGCCGCGCTGCTCGCCACGGAGAACGCCCCGCAGGGCAAGCGCGCCATCTACGGCACGTTCCCGCAGCTGGGCGCACCCATCGGCTTCATCCTGGCCAACACGGTGTTCATCGCGCTGTCGACCTCGCTCACGCCCGAGCAGTTCGCCGACTGGGGCTGGCGCATCCCGTTCCTCGCGTCCGCGATCCTGGTGATCGTCGGCCTGTGGGTGCGGCTCTCGCTGCTGGAGACGCCGGCGTTCCGCAAGGTGCTGGAGGCCGAGGCCGTCACCAAGGTGCCCGTGGCCCGCGTGTTCCGCACGTCCTGGAAGCAGATCGTGTCCGGCACGTTCATCATGCTGGCCACCTACGTGCTGTTCTACCTGATGACGACGTTCACGCTGAACTACGGCGTCGCCCCGACGGCGCCGACCGACGGTTCCCCGACCGGCCTCGGCTACGAGAAGATCGACTTCCTCTGGATGCTGATCATCGGTGTCGTGTTCTTCGGCGTCTTCACGCTGGTGTCCGGTCCGCTGGCCGAGCGGTTCGGCCGCCGCAAGCACCTGATCTGGGTGACCGTGGCGATCATCCTGTTCGGCGGGACGTTCGTGCCGCTGTTCGCGGCGGGCGACGTCGGCGTGCAGACGCTGCTGATCCTGGGCTTCACGCTCATGGGCCTCACCTTCGGCCCGATGGCGGCAGTCCTGCCCGAGCTGTTCCCGTCCAACGTCCGGTACACGGGCTCTGGCGTCGCGTACAACCTGTCGTCGGTGCTCGGCGCGGCGGTTGCCCCGTTCATCGCGGTGTGGCTGTGGGCCCAGGCCGACGGCTCCCCCGTCCTGGTGGGCGTCTACCTGTCCGCGATGGCGGTGGTCACGCTGGTCGCCCTGCTCATGACGCGCGAGACGCGGGACGTCGAGTACGACACCAACGTGAGCGCCTGACGCAACCACGTTATCCCGCCGTCGAACGGCGGGATAACGTGGCCGCGTGGAGACGACGGCCCTGATCGCAGCCTGCGTGGCCGTCGTACTGGGGGCCGGTCTGCAGCGGGTCGCCGGGATGGGCCTCGGCATGGTGGCCGCCCCGGTGCTCACCGTGCTCCTCGGGGCCTCGGTGGGCGTCCTGGTCAGCAACGTCGCTGCCATCGTGACGGCGCTGCTCATCCTGCGGGCGCTGCGCGACCGGGTCGAGTGGCGACGCGTCGTGACGATCCTGCCGCTGATGCTCGTCGGTTCGGTGCTCGGCGCGCTCACCGTGCGCGAGGCCGACGCCGCGTGGCTCGACGTCATCGTCGGTGGGTCGGTGCTGCTCGCGCTGGCGGCGTCGGCGGTCCTCCGCCGGCGGGTGCGGATCAAGGGCCGGTCCGTGGCCGTCGCGACCGGCCTGGCGGCGGGCTTCATGAACACGACGTCGGGCGTCGCCGCACCCGCGTGGACCGCCTACGCGCTGGCCACCCGCTGGGACCACAAGTCGTTCGCCGCGACCCTGCAGCCGCTGCTCGTCGTCATGAACACCATGTCGGTGGCCACCAAGCTGGCCTTCGGCGCGATCCCGCCCGGCCACCTCCCGGCGTGGTGGGTCTGGCCGCTGCTGCTGGCCGGCGTGCTCGCGGGCGTGGGGCTCGGGGCCCTCCTGGCCCGCCGGATCCCCACCCGGATCGCATCGGCGATCGCGCTGACGGTGGCCGTTGCGGGCGCCCTGACGGCCCTGACCCGGGGCGTCCTCACCGTCTGACCTACTCGTCCTCGGCGAAGACCACATCCCGCTTGCGTCGGATCATCGGCAGCACCGTGACCACCAGCGCGACCACCGCGAGCGCCAGCAGGACCCCCGAGATGGGTCGCGTGACGAAGACGGTGGGGTCGCCGCGGGAGAGCAGCAGCGCCCGGCGCAGGTTGTCCTCCAGCAGGGGTCCGAGCACGAACCCGAGCAGCAGGGGCGCCGGCTCGCACCCGGACCGGATCAGCACGAAGCCGAGCACGCCGAAGACGGCGACCGCGAGCACGTCGTACGGGTTCTGGCTCAGCGAGTAGGTCCCGATGCAGGCGAACACCACGATGGCGGGGAACAGCACCGAGTACGGCACGGAGAGCATGCGCACCCACAGCCCGACGAGCGGCAGGTTGAGCAGCACCAGCAGCACGTTGCCGATCCACATCGACGCGATGAGGCCCCAGACGAGGGCGGGCTGCTCGGTCATCACGTCGGGGCCTGGCGTGATGCCCTGGATGATGAACGCCCCGGCCATGAGTGCCATGACGGGGTTGGCGGGCAGGCCGAGCGTCAGCAGCGGGATGAACGACGTCTGCGCCGCCGCGTTGTTCGCCGACTCCGGCCCGGCCACGCCCGCGATCGCCCCGTGCCCGAACTCGCCCGGGTTCCGCGAGACCCGCTTCTCCACGGCGTAGGAGGCGTACGAGGCGAGGATGTGGCCGCCGCCCGGCAGCACGCCGAGCAGGGAGCCGAGGCCGGTCGCGCGGAGCACCGGGCCGACGATCTGCCGCAGCTCCGTCCGGCTGGGCCACAGGTTCGCCACGCGGCTCACCACGCGGGTCCTGGTCCTCGGGTCGTGCAGGTTGCGCAGGATCTCCGCGATGCCGAACACGCCGACGGCGACCGCGACGAAGTTCAGGCCCTGGTACAGCTCGCGCACGCCGAACGTGAACCGCGGCGTGCCGGTGTACATGTCCTGTCCCAGCGTGCCGAGCAGGATGCCGAACACGATCATCGCGAGCGCCTTGAGCGTGGACCCGCTCGCCAGCGCGATCGACGCGATGAGGCCAAGGACCACCAGCGAGAAGTACTCGGCGGAGCCGAACGACAGTGCGGCACGGGCCAGCACGGGGGCGGCGACGGCGAGCACCACCGTCGCGACGGTCCCGGCCACGAACGACCCGATCGCAGCCACGGCGAGCGCCACGCCGGCCCGCCCGGCGCGCGCCATCTCGTGCCCGTCGATCGCCGTCACCGCGGCCGACGACTCGCCCGGCAGGTTGAGCAGGATCGCCGTCGTCGACCCGCCGTACTGGGCGCCGTAGTAGATGCCCGCGAGCATGATGAGGGCCGACGTCGGGTCGTCGAACCCGAACGTGATCGGGAGCAGCAGGGCGATGGTCGCCGTCGGCCCGATGCCGGGCAGCACGCCGACGGCGGTGCCGAGCGCGACGCCGAGCAGGCAGAACAGGACGTTCTGCCACTGCAGCGCCTCGGAGAACCCGAGCGCGAGGTTGTCCAGCAGGTCCATCGGGGCCTCCTACCCGCCGAGCCAGTCGCCGAACAGCGCGAGGCGCAGCTGCAGGAGGACCACGAAGATGAGCCAGCTCGCCAGCGCCAGGCCGACGGCGACGGCCAGGGCCCGCAGCGGTCTGGTGCCGGGCCGCGCCATGGCCGCGAGCAGGCCGGTGCCGAAGGTCGCGGGCAGCAGGCCGAGGCCGTCGACGGTGAGCGCGAAGAATCCCACGGCGGCGAAGATCGCCGCCGTCGGGCGCCACTGGATCCCGGCGAGCGGCCGGGGGTCCGGGAGGTCCGCGTCGGGTATCACGCGGTCGGACGGCGAGGTGGTGGACGCCTCGCCGTCCGACACCGCGCGATCCGGCGCCAGGTCGGGGGCGACGTACGCCTTGGCGACGATGACGGCGCCGAGCGCGGCGAGCACCAGGCCGAGGGCGAGCGGCACGTACCCCGGCCCCATCTCGAGGAGGGAGCCGAGCTCGTACCCGAGCGCCCCGATCGCGAAGGCCGCACCGAGCCCGACGAAGATCAGCCCCGAGACGAGGTCGCCCGTCGAGCGGGGCCGCAGCGCGCCGATGTCAGCCTCCCTGTCCGGCGCCGATGATCTCGCCCCAGGTAGCGATCTGCTCCTCGAGCAGCGCCGCGTGCGCCTCCGGGGTTGCCTGGTCCTCGCTCACGGGCGCCGTGCCGAGGTCCGCCATCTGGTCGATCACCGTCTGGTCGGCCAGCGCCACCTGGAGCGACTCGGTGAGCTTGGTGACGACCTCGTCGGGCGTCTCGGCCGGGACGTACAGGCCGTGCCACACGCTGACCTCGATGTCGGGCTGGCCGCCCTCCGCGGTCGTGGGCAGGTCCGGGAGCGCCTCGATGCGCTCCGGCGTCGTCACCGCGTACGCCTTGACCTCGCCCGCCGTGATCTGGCCGGTCGTGTTCGTGGTCTGGTCGCACATGAAGTCGACCTGGCCGCCGACGAGCTCGGTCATCGCGGGACCCGTGCCGTCGTAGGGCACCGCCGTCACCTCGACGCCGAGGGCGTCCGTCAGGAGCAGGCCGCACAGGTTGGACGCCGAACCCTCGCCGGCGTGCGCCATCGTCACCGTGTCGGCGTTCTCCTGGACGTAGGTCACGAACTCCTCGAACGTCTCCGGCTCGAAGTCGGAGCGCGCGATGATCGTCATGGGCACCTCGGTGACGAGGCCCACCGGCTTGAAGTCGGCCACCGGGTCGTAGGCGAGGTCTTCGTAGAGCGCGGGCGCCGTGGACATGCCGATGTGGTGCATGAGCACCGTGTAGCCGTCCGGGTCGGCCGTGGCGGCCTGACCCGCCCCGACGGTGCCGCCCGCCCCGTCGATGTTCTGGACGACCAGCTGCACGCCCAGGTCCTCCGACATGGGCTCGGCGACCATGCGCGTCACGGTGTCGGTGGGGCCGCCGGCGGAGAACGGCACGATCACCTCGATGTCGTCCTCGGGGTAGGCGGCGGGGTCGCCGCCGCCGCCCGAGGAACAAGCGGCCAGGATGAGACCGAGGCCGGCCAGCGCAGCGATGCGCGCGGCCACCTTTCGGGGTCCAGCGGGATTCATGTCCGTCTCCGATCATCGTTGATCCGGCAGAGGTTGATCCGTGTACTGATTCGCGACAGTACCTCCGGGCATGTGACGGCCGCCACAAACTGGGCGCGGTATTGACCGAACGGTGACCTCCTCAGCCGACGGCGTCCGCCAGGTCCTCGGCCGCACGCCCCGCGACGTGCGGGCGGTGCTGACCGAGGCGCTTACCGCGGGGCAGGGCGCGTGACCTGACCGGGCGTCCGGTGCGCCTGCCGGTGAGTCACCGGCGGGCACGGACCCGATACGGACGAAGTACGGGCGGAGTACGGGAATTCCCCGGAGTGTCCGGATTCCTACCTTGGGCGCATCCCCCAACGAAGAAGTGCATGATGCAGCTCAAGAGAATCGGCCGGGTACTCGCAGCACTCACACTGGCCGCCGCTTCGCTCGCCGGCTCGCTCGGCGCCCAGTCCGCCCTCGCGCCCGCCGCCCAGGCGGAGGCCTCGTCGTCGGACCCGAGCATCCGCGGCGTGCACCTGGAGTGCGGTGGCGCGGAGGCGTACGTGTCAGTGCGCTGGTGGGACTCCGGGGCCGTCTCGGTGAGCTACACGATCAACGACACCAGCACCTCGGACGGCCTCACTCCGAAGATCCAGCTCACCGCCCACAACACGAGCCAGGCCCAGCCCTACGAGTTCGACGGCAGCGGGTGGCTGGTCATGCCGCTGGCCGACACGAGCAATTCCGGCGGCTTCGGCTCCTGGAACCCCTCCCAGGTGGGCCACGTGCTCGACCTGGCCGTGACGCTCAAGAACGGTCTGGACCCCGAGTCCGGCGACAAGTGCACGGCCAGCAGGCAGATCTGGAACTGGGGCCAGAACGCGCTCCGGGTGGCGCAGCTGCAGAAAGGCACGGCCTACCGGCTCGGGGGATGTGAACCGTACGTCCTCCTCGACCGCTCCTGCCTCGTGCGGCGGTCCTACTCCGGGCTCTCAGGGTTCGGGACCACACCGCGCGATACCCGATCACAGACGACCTGGCTGGAGGCGCTGGCGACCGACGGGCGGCAGACGAAGGTGGATGCGCTCAAGGTCAGTGCCGCGGACGTCCAGCAGGGCGACCTGATCTTCTACGACTGGGAGAACGACAACCACATCGACCATGTGGCCTTCTACTGGTCGCCGGGTCATGTCTACGACACCTCCTCGCCGGACCGCGCCGCGGGGGTTCGCGCACAGTCGCTGACTTCCGACGTCGCGGCCGTCTACCGCGTCACCGGCGTGAGCTAGCCGCAGACCGACACACGCCCCTGGCCGGGCCGACAGGCATCCTGTCGGCCCGGTGTCAGGCGCGCCCAACCGTGGGTGAAAACCGGGGTGGGCCCCAGAATGCACCAGATCCTGACCTACGATCGCTTTTGTGGTGGTCAATCGTGAGCAAGATGTGGCAGGCAGCTCCGAGGACCCTACGGCGACGTCGATCGGTGAGCTGCTCAGCACCTACCGACGCCGGATCGGGCTGACCCAGCGGGACCTTGCCGACCGGGCCGAGCTCAGTGTGGGTGCGGTACGGGACATCGAGCAGGGCAGGAGCGGCCATCCCCGGCAGAGCTCCGTCCAGGCGATGGCCACGGCCCTCGACCTCGGCCCGACGGCGCTGGCGGCCCTCCGGGCGATGCTCGCCGACACCGCATCCGAGCAACGGCCGAACCGGAGCTCCGTGGTGGGCGAGCCGGTCCGGATCAAGGTCCTCGGACCGGTGGAGCTGTGGCACGGCGACACCCGCACGGCCCTCGGGTCCACCATGCAGCATCTGCTGCTGGCCCGGCTGGCCATCAGCACCGGCCAGCCCGTCGGCAGGGACGAGCTGGTGGACCTGCTCTGGAAGCAGGAGCCACCCGACGAGGCGACCAAGCTCCTCCGCACGCACATCACCCGCCTCCGCCGTCTGCTGGGTCCCTCCGGCACACAGCTGATCGTCGCGACGCACACCGGGTACCGGCTCGAGGTCACGCCCGACCAGCTCGACCTGCTGCAGTTCCAGACGCTCGCCCGGCAGGCCGAGAGCGTCGCGCCCGAGGCGGCCTTCGCCCTCCTCCTGGAGGCCGTCGGTCTGTGGCGGGGCGAGCCGGGTCTCGACGAGCTGCGCGAGACGCCGTCGGCGGCCGCGATCACGGACGAGTACGTAACCGTCCTGTGCCAGTTCGCGGCGGTCGCGCGCAACGTCGGGCGTCCGGAACGCGCGCTCGGGCCGCTCCGCCTGCTCGCCACGCGACTGGAGCTGAACGAGCCGCTGCACGCCGAGCTCATGATCACGCTCGCCGCGAGCGGCCGACAGGCCGAAGCGTTGGCTGCCTACGAACGGATCAGGGCCGACCTAGCCGACCAGCTCGGCCTCGACCCCGGGCAGGAGCTCCGCGAGACGCACCTCGGTGTCCTGCGTCAGGGGTGGCACCTGTCCGAGGCGCGTGTGCGCCCGGTGATCCAGCAGGTCCCCGCTGCGCCGTCCGGGTTCGTCGGGCGGACGGACGAGTTCGCCCGCATCGCCGCGAGCCTCGCCCGGCCGGACCTGGAGGCACACGACTCCTCGTCCCGGCTCGTCCTGGTGCACGGCCCGGCAGGCATCGGCAAGACGGCGTTCGCGCACGCGGCGTCGACCCGGCTCCGGGCGCACTACCCGGACGGCCAGCTCTACGCCGACCTCGGCGGTTCGTCCGGCACGACGGTCGAGCCGATGACGGTGCTCGACCGTTTTCTCCGCACGCTGGGCGTTCCGGGGCACCAGGTGGGCCGCGACCTCGACGAAGCGGCGTCCCACTTCCGCAGCGAGCTGGCCGACCGCCAGATGCTCGTGGTCCTCGACAACGCGCGGGACGCGGACCAGGTGCGCCACCTGATTCCTGGGACCGGCCGGAGCGATGTCCTGGTGACCAGCCGCCACCTGATCCGGGGCCTGGACGCCGCCGCGGTGATCGGGCTCGGTGCGCTGTCGCCCACTGAGTCGGTGGACCTCATCGCTTTCGTGACGGGCAGGGACCGGACCGGCGTCGACGGCTCTGCCGCGAGCGAGCTCGGCGAGGCCTGCGGGCACCTCCCGCTCGCGCTGCGCATCGCGGCGGGGCGGCTCGCCAGCAGGCCGTCGTGGGCCGTCAGCGACCTGGCGCACCGTCTGCGCGACGAGAACGGGCGACTCGCCCAGCTCGACGACGGGACGTCGAGCGTGCTCGTGAGCTTCCAGCTCAGCTACGACCGGCTGGACGACGCCGCGCGGCGGGCCTTCCGGCTCGCCTCCGTGCACCCCGGCGAGGACTTCGGGGTCCCGGCGACCGCCGCGCTCCTCGGCATCGACCTGGCCGCCGCTGAACGTCTGCTCGACGAGCTGCTCGACGCGAACGTGCTCCTGCAGTACTCGCCCGACCGCTTTCGTTTCCACGACCTGCTCCGGCTGTACTCCCGCAGGCTGGTCGGCGCCGGTGACGAGCGGAACGAGGCGGAGGAAGCACTGGACCGCCTCATGGAGTGGTACGCGGAGCGGGTCACCGCGGCGATGGAGTGGGTGTACCCGCAGCTGGTCCGGCTCGGCGGCCACCCCGAACGCGAGCGGTGGTTCGACAACGAGCCACAGGCCCTCGACTGGCTCGACATGGAGTCCGGCACCCTGATCCGCCTGGTCGAGCAGGCGGCGGAGGACGTCCACCGGGCGTCCTTCGCCTGGACGGTGTCCGACCAGCTGCGGGGTTATTTCCTCATCCGGCGCCACCTCGACGGCTGGATCCGGGTGGCGGAGGCCGGGTGGCGCGCCGCTGCCGGATCGCCCGACCTACGGGTCCGGGTCGCCGCCCTGCTCGGCCGGGGACAGGCCCTGGGCGCGACCGGCCGCGACGCCGAGGCGCTCGACGTCATGCTCGAGGCCCAGGGAATGGCCGAACGCTGCGCCTGGGGTGCCGCGGCGGCCTACCTCGCCCACAACGTCGGCTGGCAGTACTTCGAGTTCGGTATGCCGGCTGAGGCCGACACCTGGTTCAGCAAGGCCTTCGAGCTGACCGCGGACGATCCGGAGGGGCACGTGCGCGCCGCGTCGCTGAACGGCTCGGGCATGGTGCAGCTCGACAGGGGGTCTCCCGACAAGGCCGCCGAGCACCTCGGGGCGGCCCTGGCGATCAACGAGGCCGCGGGCAGGGAGGCCTCAGCCCTCGCCAACCGCGGCAACCTCGCGAGCGCGCTGCGCCGGCGCGGAGACCTGGACGAGGCGGCCCGGCACCTCGACGTCGCGCTGCAGGGCTACCGCCGCCGTGGCGACGTGCGGGGTGAGCTCTCGACGCTCGACGAGCTGAGCCTGCTCGCGACCGACCACGAGGACCACGCGCAGGCGCTGAGCCTGGCCAGGCAGGCCTACGAGCTCGCGCTCCGGGTGAACGACAACCGTGCGCGCGTCATGACCGCCTGCACGCTCGGGGACGCGCTCCGGAACTGCGGCGACATCTCTGGTTCGATCGACCACCTGCGGACCAGTGCCGACATCGCCGTGGAGCACTCCTACACCTACTCCGAGGCCAGAGCCCAGCTCGGGCTCGCCCGCTCCCTCCGCCTGAGGGGCGACGACGAGCAGGCACGGCTCGCGGCCGAGCGCGCCGGCACCATCGCGCACGAGCGCGGGTACACGCTGCTCGCGACGGCCGCCGAGGCTGTTGCCGAGGCGGTCGCGGCCCGCTGAGGGCAGCGCCCGGCGGATGCTCAGGTCGCGCCTTCGGTCGGGCCTTCGACCGGGGATGCGGACGGCGCCGCGTAGCGGGCGGCCAGCGCGGCGGCGCGGTCCCGGAGGGCGGCGCGCAACGACGGCGGGGCCAGCGCCTCCGCGTCCGTGCCGAGCTGCCAGAGCGCCCACACGGCGTGGCGGAGGTCCTGGAACGTCACCTCCAGCCGGAGCCGGCCGTCGTCGTCCACCGCTTCCATGAGGACGGCGAGCGCCGTGCCCACGAGCTCCTCGCGCCGGGCCGGATCCATCCGGACGACCACGGCGACCTGGTCCCCGCCGCTACGGAACCGGGTGCTGCGTTCCTGCCAGATCCGGTCCAGGTCTACCTGGTCCGGTCGCTCGGCGGGTTCCGCGAGCTCCTCGGCGGCGATGATCCGCGACAGCCGGTAGGTGCGGTCCGCGCCGGACGTCGTGGCCAGCAGGTAGCCCTTGTCGCGCACGGTGACCAGGCCGATCGGGTCCACGGTGCGCCAGCTCGCCGGACGGTCCGCCGGTGCGTAGTGGATGCGCAGCTTGTGTCCGGCCAGCACCGCCCGCCGGACCTCGACCATCGCGGTGCCGGGCACCTCGTCGGCGGGCGCCCTGCGGGAGAGGAGGTCCGTCTCCGGGTCGACGAGGAACCGCTGGGCCGCGTCGCTCGTGGTGGCCCGGTGGCTCTCGGGCAGTGCGTCGACGACCTTGCGCATGGCAGACGCGAGCGCCGAGGCGAGACCGAACACCTGCTCGCCCCTGCCCGAGCCGGCGGTCAGCAGGGCAAGGGCCTCGTCGTGGTTCAGCCCGGTGAGCTCGGTCCGGAACCCGGGCAGCAGGGCGAACCCGCCGTGGCGGCCGCGTTCGGCGTAGACAGGGACGCCTGCCGCCGAGAGCGCCTCGATGTCTCGCAGCACGGTGCGGGTAGAGACCTCGAGCTCGCGGGCCAGAGTCTCCGCGGACAGCCGGCCGCGTTGGCGCAGCAGCAGCACCAGGGAGACCAGACGATCCGCGCGCATCCGAAGATCCTACGGAATACCTGACACAGGGTGTCGTGATTTGTGGAGAGGCTCGTGTCCGGCGTCCCAGATCGGCGGCTACCGACCAGCGGTTGCCGGGCCGAGGGACGTGCGTACTCCCCCAGGAATCAGAGAGAGATCGAATGGAGCTGATGTGGCGATGGAACGAACTGCGGTCAACCCGGTGACGTGGTCGGTGGCGATGGGGTTCAACCAGGGCGAGCTGGTCTCCGGGCACACCCGGACCCTGTACTGCTCGGGGCAGACGGCGATGAGCGCCGACGGCAGGCCCGAGCACGACGGGAACCTGGCGGCACAGCTCGCGCTGAGCCTCGCCAACCTCGAAGCCGTGCTCGGCGAGGCCGGGATGTCCCTGGCGAACCTCGTCCGGCTCAACGTCTACACCACCGACGTCGACCTGCTCTTCCAGCACTACGGGGTGCTGGCGTCACGCCTGGGCGCCGCCCAGGTGTCGCCGTCGACCACGATGCTCGGGGTGATCCGGCTGGCGATTCCGGGGCAGCTGGTCGAGCTCGAAGGGACCGCCGTGGGATGACGCGGCCGCGCTGAGCATGCAGCGCCGATGAGGCTGTTGCCGATGAGTAAGGGCCCGGTTGGTCGTCGGTAGGTACGGGGCGCTACGGCCGCGCCGTACCCGACACGTTGGAGGACACCGTGACCGAGACATCCACGACGACCGACCGGCCCGCTCGCCCGCCCGTCGTCGACTGGGAGCGCTGGCAGTCGGCGCGTGACGAGCTCCTGGCCCGGGAGAAGGAGCACACCCGTGCCGGTGATGCCCTCGCCGCCGCCCGACGCCGGCTGCCGATGGTCGAGATCGACGCGGCCACGCAGGTCACGGGAGCCGACGGGCCCGTGCCGCTGATCGACCTGTTCCAGGGCCGCGACGAGCTCGTCGTCTACCAGCACATGTGGCACGACGGCGAGCCGTTCGAGCGCCAGTGCCCCGGCTGCACGATCAACACGTGGCACATCCAGCAGTCCGCCCCGTACCTCGCGGCGCGCGGGGTGTCGTTCGCGATGCTGACCGAGGGGCCGTGGAACGAGGTCGCGCCCTACCTGGAGTTCATGGGCTACACCGAGCCCTGGTACTCGGTGCGGGGCATCGATGCACCGGTCGGCGTCGACATGGGCCACATCGTCTGCTTCCTGCGCGACGGCGACCGCGTATTCCTCACCTACCGGACGACCGGCCGTGGCAACGAGCCGGCCTCCGGGATCTTCGGGCTGCTCGACCTGACGCCCTACGGCCGTGGCGAGGCCTGGGAGGACATGCCGGAGGGCTGGCCCGAGGGCCAGACCTCCTGCTGGTACTGGGCGACGGACGCCGACGGGAACGCCACTTGGGGAAAGACTCGCCGGGCGGTACCGCAGTGGACACGGCCGGGGGCCACTCGGGTGGTCCCCGGCCGCAGCCACGAGCACCAGCACTAGACGGTCGTCTCCTCCCGCACTGGTGCGGGTGCCACCTGCGGGCGCGCACCCTGGCGTCCCTCGGGCGCCCGCAGCCAGCGGGGCGCCCACCAGTTCGCCTTGCCGAGGAGCTTCACGCTCGCCGGGAGCAGCACGAGCCGCACGAGCGTCGCGTCGACGAGCACCACGAGCGCCATACCGAGGCCCACCATCTTGAGGTAGACGACCCCCGACGACAGGTACACGAGGAACGACAGGGCGAGGATGCCCGCGGCCGTCGTGACCAGCGGGGCCGACAGCTGCAGGCCGCGCGCGACGGCGTCCTCGAGCCGGCGGCCGGAGTCGTGCTCCTGGAGGATCCGTGAGAGCAGCAGCACCTCGTAGTCCATGGAGAGCCCGAACGTCACGCAGAACATGAGGATCGGGATCGACAGGTCGAGGGTTCCGGTAGCGGTGAACCCGAGCAGGTTGCTCAGGTTTCCGTCCTGGAAGACCCAGACGAGCACCCCGCCGAGGACCGACAGGCTCAGCAGGTTGAGCACCGCCGCCTTGAGCGGCAGCACGATACTGCGCACCGACACCATGAGCACGAGCGTGCTCACCACCAGGACGAAGAGGAACACCCACGGCAGCCGCTCGACGAGCGCCGAGCGGTAGTCGTCGAGCACGGCGGGATACCCGCCGACGACGGCCCGGGCGCCCTGGCCGGCACCCGCGTTCCCGTTGTCGGCGTTCCCGTTGTCGGCGTTCCAGGTGTCAGCGGTGGTGCGCACGTCGGTGACCAGCCCGTACGGGTCGGTATCCAGGCGCTCCGCCGTCGGGACGATGACTACCGGCGCCGCGAACGTCTCGGGCGACGGGCCGACCGACGCGCCGTCGACGTACCGCTCGCCGCCACCGTGAACCTCTGCGACGCCGTCTACCGTCGAGAACGCCTGGGCAAGGCTGGCCGACTGCTCCGCCGTCCAGGCCCCGCCCGAGCTCGGGAGGGCGAAGAGGCTGTCGGCCACCTCGCTGTCGAAGTCGGCCCGGATGGCGTCCTGGACCTGGCGGCTGGTCGTCTCGGCGGGCAGGATCCGGTCGTCCGGCGGGCCGACCCGCAGCCCGAGCAGGGGCGCGCCCAGGGCGAGGACAAAAACGCCGGCGAGCGCCACATAGACGACGGGGCGCCGCATGGTCCGCCGCGCCACGCGCTCGAACCAGCCGGTCGGTGTGGTCGGCAGGGCGGCGCGCGACAGGTCGAGCCGCTCCCCCAGCAGGGCCAGCACTGCAGGCAGCACGACGACGGCGCCCAGGCTCGCCACCAGCACGACGGCCACACCGGCATACGCGAACGACCGCAGGAACGGGAACGGGAGGAGCAGGAGGCCGAGCAGCGAGGCGGACACCGCCGCACCGCTCACGAGCACCGTCATGCCGGCGCCCCGCACCGCCTCGGCCGCGGCCCGCGCGGGCGAGAGGCCCGCCGCTCGTCCCTCCGCATGCCGGGCGATGATGAACAGCCCGTAGTCGACGCCCAGGGCTATCGCCATGACGAGCACGAGGTTCGCCGCGAACGTCGAGACGTCCGTCAGCGCGGCGACTATCCGCAGCGCACCCATCGACCCGATGATCGTGACGACGCCAAGGGCCAGGATCAGCGCCGCCGGGACGACCCGGCGGAACACGAGGACCAGCAGCAGGAACACACCGGGCAGCACTATCGCCTCGGCGAGGCCGAAGCCCCGTCGTGCCTCGTCCGAGACCTGGCGGAACACCTCCTCCTGCCCGCCGAACGCGACGGTGACCGGTCCGCGGTCACCGGACCACTCCGCGGACAGCTCGCCAACGAGGGCGCGCGCCTCGGTTGCCTCGCCCGCGGCGCGCGCGACGATCAGCGCCTGGCTCCCGTCGCCGCTGCGGAGCACCTCCCAGTCGTCGGACGACCAGTAGGAGAAGACGTCCTCGATGCCCGGCTCGGCGTCGAGCGCCGCCTCGACCTCGCCGGCCGCCGCGGCGACGTCGGCCTGGTCGACGTCGCCGTCGCGTGCCGTGACCAGCACTGTGACGTTGGGCGGGCCGCTACCGAGGCCCGCGAGCTCCTCCTGGGCAAGCACCGCGGGCGACCCGGGGGTCTCGAAGCGGGCGAGCTGGAGCTGCGGGAGCGTGCCCGCGGCGAGGACCCCCGCGACCACGAGGACCAGGGCGCCGATGAGCAGGACCCGCTTGGGTCGCCGGGTGACGGCCTCGCCGAGCCTGCCGAGCCTGTCGTTCCGTTCCGTCCGTACCGGTTCCGTGTGTGCCGGTTCCATCTGTGCCCTTTTCATCAGAGTCCCTCTCCATCGAGCCAGGAGGCCAGCCCGTCAAGGGCCACCTCGTGCTGGCGGGCAAGGTCGAAGTAGTGGCCGGCGTCAGGCACCTCGACCAGGGTCGTCGACGGTGCGCCGACGAACAGGGTCTTGTGCACGCCGCCGAGCTGGACGCGCGCGTCGTACTCCCCGTACAGGAACAGGACCGGCACGTCGATCTCGCGCAGCCGCTCCGCGTCGACCATCACGCCAGAGAGCTGGGAGACCATGTCGCCGCACGGGTGCCTGTTCTGCTTTCCCGCGCTGTACTCGACGACCTCCGGGTCGGTGTCCGCGAAGTTGCCCTCGACGAACTCGCGCCGGCCCAGGTCGTACAGGGCGTAGCCGGACGGGTCGTCCGGCTCCTCGGACGGCGTCCCGCCGGACATGCACGAGCCGAGCGCCGCCTGGAACCGGGCGGTCGCCTCGTCGGTCAGCCCGCCGTCGGCCCAGCCGGAGACGACGACGCCGTCCACGTCGCCGTACGAGATCGCCTCGAGCTGGGCGACCTGCCCGCCGTTGGAGTGCCCGAGGGTCGTCACGCGGGTGAACGCCGGCGAGGGCGTCTCACCCTCCCACTCGTACTCGCCGGACCGCAGCGCCTCGATGACCTGGTGCAGCATGTCCGCCTGCGAGCCGACGCACATGTGCCGCCCGTCGGGCCGGTCGCTCGAGTCGTAGCCGAGCCGGTCGATGGTGAGCGACGCATGGCCTCGTTCGGCCATCTCGTACGAGTGGTGGAAGCCCTCGACGGGCACCCGCCAGTACCACTCCCCCGAGGCGATGCCGTGCTCGTACACCGTCACCGCCCCGCCGCTGCCGAGCATGGTCGCCGGCCCGGTGAGGTGGCCGCGGACCGTGTAGGTCTTGCCGTCGGACGGGCACGCGAGCGCTGACGTGTTGCGGTTGACGACAGAGAAGGAGACCGCCTCGTCGACCACGCCCGGGGGCACGTCCAGCTCGGGCTCGTCCGCCGCGGTCGACGGCTCCGCGGGGAGCGCGACCTCGGCCACGGGGGTGGCAGGCGCGTGCTTTCCGACCTGCGCGCCGGCCGCCGCCGGGCCGACGAGGGCGGCGCCGACGACGGCGACGCCGAGCACGGCGACCGCCAGGGTTCTACCGCGATGTGGTGTGCTCATCAGTGCTGGTTCCTTCACCTCTCGGGTACGGTCTGCCGGCGGGTCCGCCGGCATCGTCGTGCGGGTGCGGGTCGTGCGGGTGCGGTTCGGTCGGCTCACAGGAGCCCCTCCGCCCGGTACCAGGCGGCCTCGTCACGGAGGGTGTCCGCCGCCGGCCGGAACTCGACGCCCAGCTCCCGCCGCACGCGGTCGGAGCTGACGCGCGCCTTGTCGCCCTGGACGAGGACCTCGGCCCCGGCCCTGTTCGTGACGTCCTCGCGGCCCGTCAGCCGGTTGACGGCGCCGAGGCCGCTCGCCAGGGCGAGCGTGAGCCCACCCGGCAGGGCACGCGGGGCACGGCTCCCTGTCTCGCCGGCGATCACCGCGGCGAGGTCGCGCAGACGTTCCCACCTGCCGGCGGCGACGTACCGCCGTCCGCTGACCCCCGTGTCGAGCACGCGAACGCAGACCTCGGCGACATCGCGTGCGTCGACCATGCTGTTGCCGACGTCGGGCAGGACGGGCACCTCACCCCGGGCGATCGACAGGAAGAGCCGGCCCGACGACGTCGGGCCGCTGTCGCCAGGGCCCCACATCCAGCCGGGCAGGACCAGCGGGACCGACGGGCGGCGTCCGCGCGCCACGTGCGCCTGGACGACGGCCTCGGCCGCGACCTTGCTCGCCGCATACCCGTTCACGGCGTCGGCGGGCGGGGGCGACTGCTCGTCGGCGGGTGCGGACACGTCGCCCCTGGCGAGCGCCGCGGTGGAGCTCACGTGCACGACGGTGTGGATGTCGTGCCGCTCGGCCGCGGCCAGGAGGCGCCCCAGCGCCGCCACGTTGGTCTCGTACAGGAGCTGCGGGTCGGCGCCCGGCAGGTAGTACTCCCGGAAGTACGCGGCGGCGTGCACCACCGAGCCGACGTCGGGCAGGACCTTGTCCCACACGTCCGGGTCGAGGGTGTCGCCGACCACCACCCGTACCTCGGGCGGCAGGAGCCGGGCGGCGCGCTCGGCGTCCCGGGCGAGCACGGTGACGGGCCGGTCGTGCTCGACGAGCCGGCGCACCACCGACGAGCCGAGGAGACCGGTGGCGCCGGTGACGAGAACGGGGTCGGTCATCTTTCCTCCGCGGTGGTGGCGAGGACCGGTACCCGGTCCGACGGGGTCTCGTGCCTGGTGCCGGCCGCCGTCGCGGGCGCCACGACGGGAGCGGGTCCCTCCTCGTGCCACCCGATGCGGGCGTGCAGCCGGCGCAGCGGGCCGGGCGCCCACCACGTCCACCGCCCGGTGAGTGCCATGAAGGCCGGGACGAGGGTGGTGCGCACGATGGTGGCGTCCACGAGGACCGCGAGCGCCACACCGAAGCCGAGCATCTGCGTGTTGGCGATCCGGGAGGAGCCGATGGCGATGAGCACGGTGGCGAGGATGAGCGCCGCGGCCGTGATGACGCCTCCGGTGCGCTGCATGGCGGTGGCGACCGCCTCCTGGAGGTCGCCCGTGCGCCGGTGTTCCTCCACGGTCCGGGCGAGGAGGAAGACGCCGTAGTCCATGGAGAGTCCGAACGCGACGCACGCCATGAGCACCGGGACTGTCGTGTCGATATAACCGGTGGGGGTGAACCCGAGCAGGCCGGCGAGGTTGCCGTCCTGGAACACCCACACGATCGCGCCGAGCATCGCGGTGAGGCTGAGCCCGTTGGCGAGGACCGCCTGCAGGGGCAGGACGACGCTGCCGGTCAGGAGGAAGACGATGATGAGCGCCGAGCCGATGGCGATGGCGAGCGCGATGGGCAGGAGGCTCCCGATCGAGTCCTGGCTGTCGACGAGCGTGGCGGGCTGTCCGCCGACGGAGAAGTTCTCGGCCTCCGGGAGGGCCCGGATCTCGCGCGCCATCTCCTGGGCGCGGGCGCTGGCCAGCGGGATGTCGGCGTCCGCGGTCACGGTGAGCAGGACCGGGTAGTCGCCAGGGGCGGGTACCACGAGGTCGCCGACGACCGTCGAGACGGAGGCGCCGGTGCCGGGCACCGGTTCGACGTCGTCGATCCCGTCGATGCGCAGGACGGCGTCACGCACCGCGTCGATGTCGTCGGTGTCGCTGCCCGCCGGGAGCATCAGGGTGGCCATGGACTCGCCGCCGGAGGTGAACTCGTCCCGCAGGAGCTGCTGCGCCGCGCGTACCGGCGAGTCCTCGGCGAGCTGCCGGAAGTCGGCCTCGCCGAAGGCGACGCCCCGGAACGGCAGGGCCAGGATCAGGAGGCCTGCGCCGACGGTGAGGGCGACCACCCATCGGTGCCGCATGACGCCACGGGTCCACGACGCCCAGGCGCCGACGGTCAGCCCGCCGGACGCCCCGCCGGCCGCAGGCGCGGGCGGCGGTGTCGCGGGCGTCGTCGGCGGTGCCGTGGCCCTCCGGCGGCGCGACAGCCAGCTGCGGCCGGGCCGGAGCCGGTCACCGAGGAGCGTGAGCACCGCGGGAAGCACGAGCAGCGCGGCGAGCGCCGACAGCGCCACTACCGCGACGCCCGCGTAGGCGAACGACCGGAGGAAGTAGAGCGGGAAGATGAGGAGCGACGACAGCGCTGCCGCGACGGTGATCGCGGAGTACAGCACGGTCCGGCCGGCCGAGCCGACGGTGTTGTGCACCGCCGTCGCGACGTCGTCGGTGGCGACCAGCTCCTCGCGGAAGCGCCGGACCACGAGCAGCGCGTAGTCGATGGCGAGGCCGAGGCCCAGGGCCGTCGTCAGGTTGATCGAGAAGACCGAGACGTCGGTGAACAGCGTCAGGCCCATCAGGATCGCGTTGGTACCCATGACGGAGGCGAGCCCGACAGCGAGCGGCAGTCCCGCGGCGAGGAAGCCGCCGAAGACGACGAGCAGGATGACGAGGGTGATGGGCAGCACGATCAGCTCGGCACGGGCGAGGTCCTCGCGGATCGTCGCCTGGAGCTCCGCGTAGACGGCGCCCGGACCGATGACCGCCACGTCCAGGCCGTCCCGCTCGCCGGCGAACTGGTCCTGGATGGCTGCCACCGCTTCGTTCACCGCCTGCTCGTCGCCTGCCACGCGGGCCGCGACTATCGCGTGCCGGCCGTCCTCGGAACGCAGCGCACTGACCGGCGTGCGCCAGTACGACGAGACGCCCTCGACGCCCGGCGTCTCGGCCAGCCGCTCGGTCAGGCGGAGACCGGGCGCGGCGACGCCTGGCGACGCCACGTCCTCCGGCGCGGTGACCAGCAGCACGACGTCGGGAGCGGCCTGCGGGGCATGGTCCTCGACGGCGGCCGCGACCAGCGACGACTCAGCGGAGGGGTCGGTCACGCCGCCCGCGCCGAGCCGGCTCTCCACGCCGCTGCCGAGGACTCCGCACAGGGCGATGAGGACCCCCGCCACGGCGAGGAGCAGGCGTGGGCGCCGCGTTGCTAGCGCAGCGATATGGTTGAACATTGAAGGCCTCCGTGGCGCCTACAGTAGAATGAGTCGATCATAGGTCTGGCGTATGGATTTCCGCAATGTTCACGGCTGCGGTCATCGACGCCATCAGAAAGGAGCTGGCAGTGGGAATCTCAGAACGAACGCCGCTGTCACAGACCATCGGATACCGCCTGATCAAGGTGGGCGAGATGGCCATGGAGACAGCCGAGCAGGTACTGGCGCCGACAGGGATCAAGCCGAGGCATTTCAACGTGCTCTCCACGCTCTCGGTCGACGCGACCCTGTCTCAGCGCGAGCTGAGCACGGCCCTGGGGATCGACCCGAACGTGATGGTCGACCTCATCGACGAGCTCGAGCGACAGAGCTTCGCCCGACGTGAGCGAAGCCCTGTCGACCGTCGTCGCCACATAGTCGTGGTGACTCCGAAGGGGAAGGCAGCACTCACGAAGGCCCAGGCCGCGGTCGTCGAAGCCGAGGAAGAGTTCCTCGGCGTGCTGAGCGCGGACCAGCGTCGGGTCCTGTTCGAGGCCGTCGGCGTCCTCCTGGGTCTGGCACCGGTGCCGCGGGCGGGCTGAGTCGCCCACCCGCGGACCGACGGGCTGACGTGCCATCGGACTGGCCGATGGCACGTCAGCCCTTCGCCACCTCGCTACCGGACCGGACCGGCCGCGCCTCCTGGCCCGCCGCCGGTCGCCGGCCGAGCAGGCGGAGGATCTGGCCCCGCCCGTCCCAGTCCGTCGCTCCGCCGACGACGCCGTCCGGCCGCACCCAGACGACCGACGGCCGTCCCGTCGCGCCCGCTGCGCCGGCTGTGCCGGCTGCGCCCGCCGTACCCGCGGTGGGCGGGTCGACGACGAGCACGCCGGAGGGCGCCTCGCCGGTCAGCGCGGCACGCTGCTGCGCCGTCAGGCCCGAGACGACCAGGCGGTGCCGAACGGCGCAGCCGAGCTCGTCGCGCGGCGGCACGGGCAGACCGCTCCAGCGCCCCACGGCCGGGAGGCCGGTCCCCTCGGGTACCTGCCCCTCGACCAGTGCGGGGCTGTTCCGCAGCCCGAGGTCGAGCTGCGCGAGCCGGCCGACTGCCGCCTGCTGGAACCGCGCCCTGCTGCCGAGGGTCCGCAGGAGCGCGTCCCGCAGCCTGCGGCGCACCGGGTTCGCCACGAGCCACAGCTTGGTCTGGGCGTCGGCCTGCTGGACCGCGCGCTGCGCGGCCGGCCGGCGCTCGGCCTCGTACCCGTCGACCACGGCGGAGTCCGCTCCCCCGGAGACGGCGGCGATCCGCCAGGCGAGGTCGAAGCCGTCCTGGACCGCGGTGTTGAGCCCCTGCCCACCGGCCGGCGAGTGGCCGTGCGCCGCGTCGCCCGCCAGCAGGACCGGCCCGCGCCGGAACCCGCGGGCGACCCGCGAGTGCACCCGGAACCGGCTCGCCCAGCGCACGTCGCTGATCGTCGCCGACGGCTGACGCAGCCGCAGCGCCGCCAGCGCATCGTCGAAGACCGTGTCGGGCGTGCCCTCCGGCGGGATCTCCCGGTCCGCGAAGACCCGGTGCGTCCCGTCCGGCAGCGGCACCACGACGAGCACCCCGTGCGGCCCGAGGTCGTAGCGCGCCTCGTCGACCGGCAGGTCCGGGCTGACGACCCGGCCGTCGACCAGGAGGAACTCCCGGGTGAACGTCCGGCCCTCCATCTCGACCCCGGCGGCCTCCCGGACCACGCTGCGCGACCCGTCGGCACCGACCACCCAGCGGGCGGTCACCTCCGTCGGCGTCCCCGCCGTGTCGACGACCTGGACCACCGCGCGATCGTCGTCGAGCTTGACCTCGGTGACCCGGTGGTTCCACCGCACGTCCACACCCAGGGTCGCCGCCCGGGCCAGGAGCAGCTCGACCACGACGGGCTGCGGCAGGCAGACGGGGCGTGTGAAGCGGGTCCCTGCCAGCGCTCCGAACCCGACGGTGAACAGCGGGCGCGTCACGGAGGAGTAGCGCGCCCGCTGCAGGACCAGGCCGTGCTCCAGGACGTCGTCCCCGACGCCTAGACGGTCGAGCACCTCGAGGCAGCCGGCCCACAGCACGAGGGCGCGGGGCTGGCCGTCGGGTCCCTGCCGCGCGTCGTACACCCGCACGGGCACGCCCTGCAGCGCGAGCGTGCAGGCCGCGACGAGGCCCGCGGGCCCCGCGCCGACGACTACCACCTCCGGCGAGCTCACGACGCGCCCTCGGTCACCGGAGCCGGAGCGGCGCCCGCGACGAGCACCGCCTCGATCTCCGGCAGGGAGGCGTCCGCGCTCGTCCACAGCACCGCGCTGAACCCGAGGTCACGGGCGGCCGCGCAGTTCTCCTCCAGGTCGTCGACCATCAGGCACTCCGACGCCGGCTTGCCGAGCCGCTCCAGGAGGCGGCGGTAGATCTCCGGGGCCGGCTTGCGCACGCGCTCACGGCTGGAGTCGACGACGACGTCGAACAGGGCGTCGGTGTCGACCTGCGCGCGCCAGCGCGGCTCCCACTCGCGCACGTTGTTGGTGAGCAGCGCCGTGGTGTACCCCCGCTCGCGGAAGCCGGCGATGGCCGCGACCACCGCGGTCTCCGTGCGCCGCCCCTTGAACCACCACTCGCCGAACGGCTTGCCCTCGAGGCGGTCGAGCGTGCCCTCTGGCAGGTAGGCGGCGAGCCGCTTGATCATGTCGTCCTCGGTGATGGCGGCCACCTCGAGCTCGGCCATCGGCTCCGCCCGATGCTCGCGGGCGGAGGAGACCATGGCCTCCCGCAGCTGCAGCGGCGAGATGCCCACCGCCTTGCAGAAGAGGTAGAACGTCTCCTCGAGCGGGTTCGTCAGCACGCCGCCGTAGTCGAACACGAGCGTGGTGATCCTCTGTCCGCTTGTCCGGCCGCTGATCTGGTCGCTGATCTGGTCGCTGATCTGGTCGCTGGTCATGGTGTGACTCCCATCGTGAGGTCGATCTGGGCTGCGACCCTGCCGGCGTGCAGGATCGAGGTGCGGGTCGAGCACGCGACGACGGCGCCACGCGTGGTCAGCTCGGCGACCTCCGTGACGACCTGCGTGGGAAGGTCCAGCTCGACGAAGGCGTCGAACGAACCAGTGCACGCGAGGACGACGAGGTCGGACGGTTGCAGGCCGTGGGACAGCGACACGGCCGCCGCGGCCGACTGGCGCGCGGCCTCGAGCAGGAGGTTGCCCGGTGCGTGGTCGAGGGGATGGTCGAACAGGTAGGGATGCCGGGTGTCGACGTGGAGCCACGACTGCGCCCGCCGCTCGCCGACCAGGACCGGCCGGCTCACCACCACGTTGCGCGGGTCCCGCCGCCCGACGGTCCGGGCACGAGCGGGCGACGGTGGCTGCGCGGACCGCGACTGTGCCGACTGCAGGAGTGGCCCGATGGCGCTCACGGTGTCGCGACGGCCGAGCTCACGCAGGCTCTTCCACTCCGCTGGGGTCATGACCATGAGCGACCCCTGCCCCGTGAGCGCCAGGCGGCCGTCCACCGAGACCCGCCCGGAGAACCGGATGCCGGTGACCCGGCCGCCGATCGTCCGCTGCGCCTCGAGGGTCGTGCCGACCTCCAGGTGTGCCGGCCGGTCCCCGACCCGCAGGGCGCCGGGGTCGTCGACGTCCACGTCCAGGTCGCGGAAGAGGAACGCGAGACCCAGCGGGATCCCGAGGTGACGGTGCGAGACACTGACGGCCGCCTGCCGGACGGTCTCGACGAGGAGGGAGAAGTCGAGGACCGGACCCTCCTGCATGAGGTGGCCGCGCGGGAGCTGGGCCGCCACCCGGTAGGTCCCGTCTGTACCGGACTCACTGGTACCGGACTCACTGGTGCCGGACGTGTCGGTGACGAACACCTCGGCGACGGCCCTGCGGTGCACGTGCTCTCGTGCGACGGTCGCGGCGTAGCTGAGGCTCATGATCCCGCCGCTTCCGTCGTCGGGCTGACGGGCGCGACGAGCTCGGACTCGCGCCGCGGACGCGGCGGTACGACGTCCCGGACGCCCAGGGCGTCCGGCAGGACGCCGTAGCCCGGAGTGTCCGGCAGCACGCCGTAACCCAGCCCGCGCAGCTTGTCCGACACGCGCAGGAGGGAGGCGTTCAGGCTGGTCCCGCGGCGCATCGACACGAGGCTGGTGACCCGCGTGGCGTATCCCTCGAGCGACTGCTCGGCCACCATCGACAGCGTGGCCTGTGGCCCGAGCTCGACCAGGACGTCGTGCCTCCGGCCCGACGCCGTCCGGATCGCGTCGCGGAACCGGACCGGCCGGATGACCGTGTCGGCCCAGAACGAGGCGTCCAGCGCGGCGACGGGCACCCGCCCGCCGACCGCGCTCGACACGATGTGTCCGTCGCCCCGCGGTGGTGGGACGTCGGCGAGCGCCTCGACGATCGGGCGCCGCATGGCCGCGGCCCGCGGCGAGTGCAGCGCGTGCTGGACGCGGAGGGGGAGCCACCAGCCGCCCGCTGCGCTGACGTCGCCGCTGAGTGCGTCGACCGCCTCGTCGCTCCCGGCGACCACGATGACAGAGGGCGCGTTCACGGCGGCGACGTGGACGTCTCCGCCGTGCGCGTCCAGGATCCGGTCGACGGTGCGCAGGTCGAGGCCGACGGCGGCCATGGTTCCGGTGCCGTCGAACCGCTGGACCGCCTCGGCACGGCGGACGACGATGGTGAGCGCCTGCTCGACGCTCAGCGCACCGACGGCGTGCGCCGCCGCGACCTCCCCGAGCGAGTAGCCGACGACCTCGTCGGGGACGACGCCGCGGCGTCGCCAGAGGTCGGTGAGGCAGGCCTGGACGGTGAAGATCGCCGTCTGGGCGGCGACGGCGTCGCCCACCTCGGGCGGTGGCGCGTCGGTGCTCAGGTGCTCCAGCAGCGACCACCCGGTGAGCTCGCGTACGGCTTCCTCGCACCGGTGCAGCGTGGGCCATACGCCCGGCTCGGCCAGGAGCGTCCGGCCCATGCCCGGCCACTGCGACCCGTAGCCGCTGTAGACGAAGGTGAGCCGACGGCGTGTGCGGGAGCGGATCATCTGCGCTCACCGCCGATCGCGCGGTCGGCGACGCGGCGGGTCGCGAACGCGTCGAGGTCGTGGTCGAGATCGTCGCCGGGCGGCCCGTCCGGGAGCCCGCTGGACAGGTGGTCGGCGAGCCGCCGGATGGTCGGGTGGTCGAAGACGACGGTGGCCGGGATCTCGCGCCCGAGCCGTCGCTCCAGCTCGCCGCGCAGCTCGACGACCATGAAGGACGTCAGGCCGAGGTCGAAGAGGGACGCGTCGGGATCGAGCTCGTCGGGCCGGTCGAGGCCGAGGGCCGGGGCGAGCCGCTCCCGGAGGAGCTCGAGCACCTCGGCCGGGCTCGTGAGGGGAGTCTCGCCCGCCGTCGGCTGTCCCGCCGCCGACTGTCCCGCCGCCGAAAACAAGAGCGCGGGGTCGGTCGCCTCCGCGAGCGTGACCATGGGGTGCGCGGCCGACGCCGCGGGAGACCAAGACCCGGTGTCGAACGAGTTGGCCGGCTCGGGCCGGGCCGGGCTCGCCGGCCGGCTCGTGCTGACGGCGGCCGGTGCCGGTGCCTCGGACAGCCAGTAGGTCCGCCCCTGGAAGGGGTACGTCGGAAGCTGCGGCACGTGCGCCGGACGCGGGGTCACCGCGCTCCAGTCCACGTGACCGCCCTCCCGCCAGTACCGCGCGAGCGCCTCGCGCAACGCCCACTCCGGCCGCGTCGTCGAGACCGACGCCAGGCCGCGCAGGGCCCGTCCGTCGACCGCGTTCCGCTCGAGGAGCGGGAGCAGGCCGCCGGGGCCGAGCTCGAGGACCACGCGGGCACCCGCGGCGCGGGCGGCGTCGAGCGCCGGGCCGAACCGCACGGGCTCGCGCGTGTGCCGGACCCAGTAGTCGCTGGTGGCCACCTCGGGGCCGGCGAGCTCGCCGGTCGCGTCGGAGACCAGCGGGACGGCGGGAGGCTGGAGCCGCACCCCGTCGAAAGCGTTGCGCAGGCCGTCGAGCACCGGGTCCATGTGGTGCGAGTGGAACGCGCGGTTCACCCCGAGCCGGACGCCCCGCACGCCGCGACGCGCCATGGTGTCCAGCACCTCGGCGATGCCGTCGGGGTCTCCCGACACGACGGTGTCCTGCGGGCCGTTGAGCACCGCCACCTCCACGGCGCCGGCCCGCAGCGGCGGCAGGTCCGCGAGGTCCTCCGGGCGGCAGCGCAGCAGCACCATGGCGCCCTCTGGCGCGTCGTCGGCCATGAGGCGGCCGCGCTCGGTGACGAGCCGGTAGCCGTCCAGGGGCGAGAACACGCCGGCGAGGGCCGCCGCCGCGTACGCGCCGACGCTGTGTCCCAGCACCATGGAGGGCTCCACGCCGACCGAGCGCCACCAGGCGCCGAGTGCGACGGCGGTCGCGTACAGGGCCGGCTGGGTGACGCGGGTGGAGGCGAGGGCCTCCGTGGCGGACCGGTCGTTCGTCACGAGCACGGACAGCGGCAGCTCGTCCGGCCCGCCGAGGGCGTCGATCACGTCGGTGACCGCAGGGACGCGGCCGTAGATGCCGGCGAGGCATCCCGCGACGGGCAGGCCGTGCCCCGGGGCGAGGAAGGCGACACGCGGCGGCGTGCCCACGACGCGACCGAGGTCGCCGTCGCCGACCGCGACGCGGAGCAGCCCGCTGAGCAGCTCGGGGCCCGACTCCGCGACGACTGCGGACCGGACGGCCAGGTCGGCGCGTCCCGCCCCCGCGGCCCACGCGAAGCCGCGCAGCCGGTCGGCGTCGGACGTCCCGTCGGTGAGGGACACCGAGACCCGCTCGGCGAGCCGGACGGCGGTCGCGCGTACTGCGGCCTCGTCGGCCCCGCTGAGCTTGACCACCACGGGCTCCGGGCCGGCAGCCGGGGCGTCCACCGCGGACCGCACCGGCGGGCTCTGGACCACGACGTGCGCGTTCGTCCCGCCGAAGCCGAACGACGAGACGCCCGCCACGCGGACCGGGTCGGCCCATCGGACGTTGTTGCCCGGCACCGTCACGCCGAGCTCGTCCCACGCGATGTGCGGGCTGGGCGTCGTGACGTTGAGGTGCCTGGGGATCGTGCCGCGTTCGACGGCGAGCAGCACCTTGAGCAGGCCCGCGATGCCCGCTGCGGCCTCTAGGTGCCCGATGTTGGTCTTGACCGAGCCGATGGGCAGGGGTCGCGGGCGCTCGGCGGTGCCGAGGGCCGCGGCGAGCGCCCGGACCTCGATCGGGTCGCCGAGCGGCGTCCCGGTCCCGTGCGCCTCGACGTACCCGACCTCCTCCGGCGCGACCTGCGCGGCGTCGAGGGCCGCCCGGACCACTGCCTGCTGGGCGTTGCCGCTCGGTGCCGTGAGCCCGTTGCTCCGGCCGTCCTGGTTCACGGCGGAGCCGCGGATCACGCCCACGACGCGGTCGGCGGGACCGACGTCGGACAGGCGGCGCAGCACGACGACACCACACCCGTCACCCCGGACGTACCCGTCGGCGGAGGCGTCGAACGCCTTGCACGCCCCGTCCGGGGAGAGCATCCGGCCCTGGGAGAGCGCCACCGTCGAGTCGGGGGTGAGCACGAGGTTGACCCCGCCGACCAGGGCAGCGTCGACCTCGCCGGACCGCAGGCTCTGCACCGCGAGGTGCACGGCGACGAGCGACGACGAGCAGGCGGTGTCGACGACGAGGCTGGGCCCGGTGAGCCCGAGGGTGTAGGAGATCCGGTTGGCGCCGAAGTTCCCGGCGCTGCCCGTGGCCGTGTACGCATCGATCTGCGCGGGGTCGCCCGAGCGCAGGGTCAGCCGCTCGTAGTCGGATCCGCTCATGCCGACGAACACGCCGGTCCGGCTGCCCCGGAGGGAGTCGGGCGCGATGCCGGCGTCCTCCAGCGACTCCCAGGCGGTCTCGAGCAGCAGGCGGTGCTGCGGATCGATCTTGACCGCCTCGGCGTCGGGGATGCCGAAGAGGCCGGCGTCGAACCGGCGCACCCCGTCCACGGCGCCGAGGTGCCGGGAGTAGGTGCGGCCGGGCGCGCCCGGGTCGGGGTCGTAGACGGAGTCGATGTCCCACCGGTCCTCCGGCACGTCGACGACGCCGGACCGCCCCTGGACGAGCAGGTCCCAGAACGCCTCGGGTCCCTGCACGCCGCCGGGGAAGCGGCAGCCGATGCCGACGACGGCGATGGGCTCTGTCCGTGGGTCGACCGTCCCGGCGGGTGCCAGCGCGCGTCCGAGGACTGGGGTCCCGGCGAGCGTGGTCGTGGCCAGGGCTGGGGTGGTGGCCGTGGCCGGGAGCGGGGACTCTCCGGCCAGTGCCGCGGCGACGGCGCGGATCGAGCCGTGCTCCCACGCGAACGTGGCCGGAACCTCGATCCCGAGCCAGTCCGACAGGTCTCCGGCGATCGATACCGCCCCCACGCTGTCCAGGCCGAGGTCGGCGAGGTCTGCCGCGGCGTCGACCTGGGCGAGCTCCAGCCCGCTGTGCTGGGCGACCAGACGGCACATCCGGTTCTCGATCTCACCGGCGGTTCGCGGGAGCGTCCGTGGGAAAGCTTCCTCGGGTGCTGCGGCGGGCGTGCCGGTCGAGGGTTCGGCGGCGGCGGGGGTGCGCTCCTCCGAGACGATCGGCTCGGGAGCGCCCAGCTCGCCGGCCAGGTACGACGCCTTGGTGTCGCGCCGGCGGATCTTGCCGCTCGACGTGACCGGAAGGCTCCGGCGGGGCACCAGGACGAGCTCGTGGACCGGGATCTGGTGCTCGCGCAGCACGGCCCTGCGTACGGTCGTGGCGATCTCCTGCCTGGCGGCAGGGTCCTTCTGCGGTCCGGGTGGTACCTCCTGGACGACGACGAGGACCTCGCGCCCGTCGTGCTCGACCGAGAACGCGGCGGAACGCAGCGCCGCGAGGGCCGGGTGGCTCTCCGTGCTCGTCGCCTCCACGTCCTGCGGGTAGACGTTGCGGCCGGCGAAGATCATCAGGTCGCTGGCACGGCCGGTGACGAACAGCTCGCCGTCGACGAGCGCGCCGAGGTCGCCCGTGTCCAGGTACGGCCCGTCGCCGGTGGCGAGGTGGTTGGCGAACGTCAGCGCGGTCCGCTCGACGTCGTCGAAGTAGCCCGCGGCGACGGCCGCGCCGCGCACCCAGACCTGCCCGACGCCGCCGACGGCGACCGGCAGCCGCGTGGCCTCGTCGACCACGACCACCTCGACGCCGGGCCCGACCTGGCCGCTGCTGACGAGCCGGAGCGTCGCCTCGTCGCCCGATCGAGGCCGCATGTGCCCCTCGCCCAGACCGGGCTCTGACACCTCCCGGATCACCGGCTCGCCGCTCGGCCGGACGCCCGAGACGACGAGCGTGCCCTCCGCGAGGCCGTAGCACGGCTGGAACGACTCCTTGCGGAAACCTGCGCTCGCGAAGGTCTCGGCGAACCGGTCGAGCACGTCGGCGCGGACCGGCTCGGCGCCGTTGAGCGCGTGGGTCCAGGACGACAGGTCGAGCTGGGCGCGGACCTCGTCGGACACCCGGTGCACGCACAGGTCGTAGGCGAAGCTGGGCCCGGAGCCGTGCGTGGCCCGGTACCGGGAGATGGCCTGGAGCCACACCGCGGGGTCCCTGATGAACGACGTGGGAGCCATGAGCACCGACTCCATGCGGCCGTAGAGCGGGAAGACGATCCCGCCGATGAGGCCCATGTCGTGGTACGGCGGGACCCAAGTGACGCACACGCTCTCGGCGCCGATGTCGAACGTCGCGCAGGCGGTCTCGGAGTTCGCCAGCAGGTTCGCGTGGGTCACCATCACGCCCTTGGGGGCCGACGTCGACCCCGACGTGTACTGCAGGAACGCCACGTCGTCCGGGGCGATCGCGGGCGGGCGCCAGCCGCGCTCCCTGCCGTCGACCGGAGCCGTGCCGACGTCGAGCACGGTGACGCCCGGCATCACCCCGACGGTCCCGTCGGGGAGGTCGGCGTCCGTGACGAGGATGCGCGCCTGCGAGTCCGCGGCGATCAACTCGATCCGGTGCGCGTGGCGCGTACCTGTCGGCGGGTAGGCCGGCACCGCGACGAGGCCGGCGTACAGACAGCCGTAGAAGTAGGCGACGTAGTCCAGTCCCGGCGAGGTCATCAGGAGCACGCGGTCCCCCGGATCCGCGGACTCGGAGAGTGTGACGGCGACCGCTCGTGCCCGAGCATCGAGCTCGCCGTAGGTCATTGCGACGTCCTCGGGCTCGGCGCCCCGGACGGGTGTCAAGAACCGGTACCCCACCCGGTTGGGCTCCTCCTGCGCGCGTCGGCGCAGGAGTTCGACGACAGTCTTCAGATGCTCGTGCGAGTCCATCCGCAGTCCACCTATCCCCTCGTGACATGGGTAGTCCCGGGGAACAATGAGGCGGCCTCGGGGCTACCGCATCGTTGTCGATGGCCGAGCAAGATCGTATACACGACCTATCGTCCGTGTGAGGCTATTGTAGGAGAAACCTGGGTGAAGTCGACAAGTTCACCCAGAGCCGGCTGGGCTTGGGTTGAACGTGCTCGAGCGTCGGCTCAGGAGGCCCCGGCGTCGGCGAGCAACGCGTCGCGGTTGGTCCGGACGAAGGCCTTCAGCGCGGCGGGCACCAGGTCGATGCCGGCCAGCGCCGCGTTGTCGCGCAGGTCGACGTGCTCGACGTCGTAGGTGCCGCGTACCGGTTCCTGGAACTCGGGACCGGACCGCAGTGCCAGGTCCATCGAGACGACCCGCGCGAGGAAGTAGTGCTGCACGCTGATCCCGGTGTCCTTGGGCTGGGACGTCAGGAACACCTGCCGGACGATGCGCGCCGTCGCGCCGAGCTCCTCGAACAGCTCGCGGTGCAGCGCGTCCTCCACCGAGGCATCCTCCGGCTCGACTCCTCCGCCAGGAGTGACCCAGTACGGGGCGCGCCCCCGGACCGTCCGCCTGATCACCACGAGCCGGCCCTCCTCGTCCAGCAGGATCGCGCGTGCCGCACGCCGCACCACCGCCGACGGTGGGGTCGAGGTCGCGGCGATCTCGTCGACGACGGGCGCCTGCCGCAGGTACCCCTCGAACAACGGCCCGCCCGCCGCGTCGAGCGTCGCGTGAGCCACGGCGACCATCGTCTGGTCGTCGTGCCGGGCGGCCACCCAGCGGGCGGCGTACCCGAGATCCCAGGCGCGGAGCTCGCGCAGCAGCCACTTGCCGCCGCCGTCCCACCTCCCGGCCGCCGCGAGCGCCAGGTGCCCGACCCGCTCCCACAGCACCGACCGCACCACGTCCGCCTCGCCGCCGTCGCGTGCGTACGCGAGGTCGTCCAGCAGGTCGGTCACGCCGTACCTGGCATCTTCCAGCGCGGTGTCCGACGCCGGTCCCGGGCCCGCCTCCAGCAGTGTCTGGCACTCGGCCTTCAGCCCGGCGAGGTGGGCCTCCCCCACCACCGGCACACCCGTGGCGATCATCCGGGCCAGCGTCGGCTTCCGCCGCGCTGTCTCCTGCGCGACGAACCAGCGGTGCCCGGCCTCGGTGTTCACGAACAGCTCGGCCGGCCAGCCCCGCCACCGCGTGGCGTCGCGATGCCCGACGGCGTCGTCGGGCACGCACACCACGATGTCGAGGTCCGAACCCGCCGTCCGGGACCCCGGGTCGAGCACGCTGCCGGCCAGGAGCGCCCAGCGCGCGTCCGGGTAGCGGTCTGCGACCAGGGCGGCGGCGTCAGCTCGTGGGTCCACGCCCGTCATCCTTGCGCACAGCGACTGGCCGACCCACCCGTTTTGGTGAAGCGGGCCGACGCCGTGGCTCGGCGTGGTCTAGCTGATCGTCGCGCCGCCCGCCCTGGCCAGGTCGGTGACGGTCCTGTGGTGCAGCGAGGGGACGACGAACTCCTTGCTCCGGCCGCGCGGACTGATCCAGAGCACCTTGCTGCGGACCTCGTGCTGATCCGAGCCGACGGTGGCGGTGACGACCTTCTGGCGCAGCTCCAGGTCCGGCCAGGCGTAGGGGTCCAGCAGCCCGTCGTCGCCGAAGACGATGCCGCCCCGGAACACGAACAGCTGAGGAGCCGGCCGTCGCGGCCGGCCCCGGGGCAGGGGCACGAAGCCCAGGACGATGGTCGCGGCCGCCGCCAGGTACAGCCCGATCCCGCCCACCCGGGCGGACGTGTCGTCGCCCCACTGGAACAGGAGCACGGTGCCGAGAAGGGCGAATACCACCACGAGCGTGAACGCAAAAACGTACGAGCCGGACGGGGCGTCGAGAGTGATCGTCTGGACGAGCTTGCCGTAGCCGTACCGTTCGGCGACGGCATCCGCCTCGGCCTGGGTGTTCGCGGGAAAGACCTCCCGTGCGCCGCCCAGTTCCGACAACCGCTGCTCCGCCTCGGCATAGAGTTGCTCGACCAGCCGGCGTTCCTCGTCGTCCCCGGTGCGCTCGACGTAGCCCGCGAGGAACGCGTCCACCATCTCCCGAGGAGGCAGCCCGGCGTCGCCCGGTGGCTCCCAGAGTCGCATCGCGACCGCGTGGTCGACCTCCCACGCGCCTTCGGCCCTGTTCCAGCGCGCTCCAGCCGGAGGCCTCATTCCCGAGGACCGGGCACCGTTCGGCAGGAGGCGTAGCGCGGCCTGGTAGGCGGCAACGCCGGGAATCCCGCCCTCGAGAAGATCCAGGCGGTCCATCAGTGCGGCGCGTGGCGAGTGCGCTCGCAGGGCGGCGAACCGTTCCTCGTCGGACGGCGAGCGCGGGCTCTGGTCGGCGTTCGGGTCTCCGGTCATGGCGCTCTCCCCCGTTTGTCGAGAAGCAACTTTACGGCCGGCTCCCGTCAGGGCCGTGTGGGCTCTACCCGTCGACGGATGCGCGTCACGATGCTCCGGGTCGCGAGCTTGTGGATGCGCGAGTCGATCACCAGCAGCCGGTAGATCGCGCCGAGGACGCCCGGGAAGGTCGCGTCGCTGTGTGCTTCCAGGCGCGTGCCCGAATCCGTCGGGACGACGCGGAAGGTGAGCGTGTAGACCGAGAACCGGTGGACGCCGTCGAGCACGAGCTCGGCGGGCGGATCCGCCGTCGTCACGTTGAATCCCGGGACCACCGAACCCGCCGCGAGTGGTCGCGGGCCTGCGGCCTGCCTGTCGCGGCAACCGATCAGGCGCACGTACCAGGACGGCATCCCGAGCACCTCTACCTGATCGAGGACGGCGCGCCACACGACCTCGGGTGCAGCCGTGAGCGTGGCCGAGCGGACGTCACGGTAGCGCCGGGGACCGGTCATGCTGGGACCCTATCGGCGCCGAGGCCTGTGAAACAGCCAGAAAGGGCGTCCCACCTGCCGGTACGTCGCACGACTTTCAGAACAGGCACAACCATCCGGTCGGCCGAAGCGTCTTAGGAGTCATGCGAAACACACAGGCAAAGATAGGTTCGATGGTTCTGCTGGCCGGCCTCGTCGTCGGCCTCACGGCGGGCACGACGACGACCGCCACCGCCGGCACCACGTCGGTGGCCTGCATGGCCGCCGCCGACTGCCCTCCCGTCGGGACCGAGGTCAAGCTCGGTGAGCCCACCCCGGGCGCGACCGACAAGTGGCAGAAGGCCAAGACCAACGGCGTCCGCTACAAGGTCCCGGCCCCGTGGACCGGCGAGAAGATCGTGGGCGACGGCGGCAAGGGCCACGAGTGGAGCTCCCTCAAGCCCATCTCCGACGGGTCCGACCAGCACTGGCGGATCCTCGTCCAGTCGCCCTTCGTGGACCAGGAGATGCCGGACCCGGACGAGCTGGACAAGCTCGGCTACTACGCCTCGTACGTCGAGGTCGAGGGCGCAACGGAGGCCGTGCTCGTGGCCGCGCAGAGCGAGCACTGGGCCGACTCTTCGGTCAAGACGATCGACTTCCAGCTGTGGGTCGAGTCGGAGCGGACTGGTGTGGTTACTCGGTTCATGGGTGAGCTGCCGCCGGGGAAGAAGGGCAAGTTCCTGCTGAACAACTTCGTTCCTACGATCAAGCCCTGATTCTGGGGTAGGGCGGGTGGAGGCGGGTCCTGGCTGGGGTCGGGGCCCGCCTTCATTGCGTCTGATCCACTGGCAATCCGGCCGCATCGGGGGTCAGCACGTCACCGCAGTTGAGCCACCACCAGGAGCCGGAGATCTTTCCGAAATGCTCGACGATCCCGCCCGTGGCGGTCCAGACTGTCCGCAGCACTCCGGAGCTCTTTCGTCGCCGTCGCCATGCTCCGGAAGGCGGCACAACCATCCGCGACGATCCGCGGCTGGCCCCAGGCGAGCAACTCCCCATCTACCACCGAGGCAAATCATCGCGGGTGCCTATGAGCCTTTCTGACCACCTCGACATCACTATCGCGCAGGCCGAGCAGCAGTGGCTAGAGATCCAGTCCCGCCAAGAGCCCACGGAGAATCGCGGGCGAATCAACCACACACCGGTTGAGACGCTCCTCGCGGGCGCGGTGCGCGTCGTAGCGAACGTTAGGTCGGGTGGCGGGGACGGTCGCAAGTTCCCCTTCCCTGTGCCCGAGCTCGCGCGGCTGTTCCGACGCAAGCCAAACGGTGTCGCATCCAAGGTTGAGAACTTGTCCGGCGTCCCCGGCCGCAACCGCGGCGCCACCAGCGATATCGATCTCGGTCGGCGCCTCGCATCCGACGCCAAGCTAGTGGCCAGCACCTACCGAGTCGTGCTCGCGGCAGCCCGAAACGTCGGCATCGGCACCGACCGCCTGCCCGACTTTCTTGGCCTGGAGCACGGTGGCTTTATGGTCCTGCTCGGACAGGACGAGGTCGACGAACTTGACCTTCAGACTGCTGTCGAACAGGAAATCGGCCAACGCCGACTAGAAGCCCTCGACACTGACAGCGCGACCGAGCGAGCACTGATGCAGATGCTTCGCATCGGGCAGAGCGCGTTCGCCAGTGAGGTACTTCGTAACTTCGGCGACGCGTGCGCATTCTGCGGGTTCACGCTCGGCGACGGACGACGACCTAGCCTCCTCCGGGCCGGGCACATCAAGCCCTGGCGCGACTCCAACGGCCGGGAGCGCCTCGATGTTGCAAACGGGATTGCGGCATGCCCCACCCATGACGCCGCCTTCGACACTGGCCTGATGACCCTGGACACTGCTTCTGATCACCTGACAGTCCGCGTCTCGCAGCGTCTTCTTTCCGCGATCGATAGGAACCTAGCGACCGCACTCCACTTCACCGGTGACGGCTTACGTCAGCGGATTGATCTCTCGCTGCCAGAGGTCGCGCCTGCGGACAAGTATCTGAGCTGGCACCGCGAACAGATCTTCGCCTAGTACCTGTAATCAGGACTGCCGCGATCACCCACCTGATCGGCATCCGCCAGTCCAGCATCGCTGCAGGTCTGCCTGAACGCGACGACCCGCCGCAGCGTCACTTGCGCTAGACCGACACTTCGGACTGAGGGTCACGTGCCACAGGGCCCAGCCCTCGTCGTTGCCGAACGGCGCAAAGTCGTCGGCTGCATCGTCGTGGAGCGGGTCCCGAAGATGTGCGGCGAAGTCCGGGTGCTTCGGCCACGGGTCGAAGTCCTCGTCATCAGTCTCGACTCTCTTCGGAAAGCGGCTGAACAGGCTCGCCAACCCCAGCTCACGCTGAAGGTAGCTGGCCGCGGCGGCGGCCCCTGGAGCAGCGGATCTTTCGGCCGGTCGGCGACGTAACGCGGCCCGTCACGACTACAGACCTAGCAGCCATGTCGCGATCTCAGCGACGCCATCGGCGGTCAGCCCCACAGACGGTTCGACCTGGAACAGCAGCGCGGGCCCCGGATGCTCCAGCTCGACAAACCAGCGGTCCACCTCCGTGATGACGTCATCGACCCACACGAACGGTCGGCCCGCCGCAACCCGGACCAGGGCGCGCGTCTTCCACCCCAGAGTGTTCGGGTCCCACTCGCCATAGGGCGGCAGGTCCGCGACCGGAAGCTCCGGAAGCCCGACCCGCGGTGCGATCACCTCGTTCGCGTCACCCATCCACGCCGTCGCCCACACCAGGTCGCAACCCAGGCCCAGCAGGAGCGGGCCGAGGGCTGGATCGATGAAGTCGAACTCCGGGCGCGGCGCGTCCGGGTTCTCCGGCTTGCCGTCGCGAGGCTGAGGCAGCATCCCGGGCCCGCCGAAAGGCAGCAGGGCCCCGTCGACGTCGAGGAACAACAGCGGGCGGGCAACAGTCACGCCCGCACGATAGCGGCCCCGCGACGACGAATAGGTATGGGCCCCTGACCTGGTTGTACGCGCCGCACACCAGCAGGTGCAGCGGTCCCGGGTGATTCCCCGATCCCCGAACCCACCTGACGGCCACAACGAGTCCGCTCGTGCAAAGCTGTGCGCATGGACGCTCCTGGCCCCCGACGCGCCTGGTTGCTGATGACCACCGACGGCGGGTCGCTCTATGACGACCAGCTCGGCATCGAGTATTTGTACGACAGCAAGGTCCAGAACCACAAGCGCCTGCAGGTGGGTGACCCGATCGCGCTGTGGGACGGTGAAAGGCTCCTCGGGATCTCGGTGATCGAGCAGATCGAGGAAGCTCCTGGCACGAAGACGATGCAGCGGTGCCCCGAGTGCGGAAAGACCCGCCCGAATCCGCCGTCGAAGGCCAAGCCACGGTTCCGGTGCTCGAACACCACATGCAGGTCGGAGTTCGACGCGCCGCACCTCGAGAAGGTCGACGTGACGATGTACGCGGCTCGCTACGACGCTGCGTGGACGGCGCTGGACGGGCTCCTCGACGAGAGCGAGATCCGGCCGCTCATCCTCAAGAGCGGCAGCTTCAACTCCGTCCGGGAGATCGACTGGCCCGCCTTCCAACAGGCTCTGGCGAACAAGAACGCCCACCGAGCCCTCGACCGAATGATCGCGCGCGTCCCAGACCTGTCGTGGCCGACGACGACCGAGCCGCACATCGAACTCGTCCACGGCTTTAAGCACTCGGTCGTTCGTGTCCGCCGGGGACAGCGGAAGTTCCGGGAACACATCCTCGCCAGCCAGGGAAGCAACTGCGCCTTTACCGGCGCCGCTCCCCCGCGCGTTCTTGAAGCAGGACATCTGTACAGGTACGCCCAGCTCGGAGAGCACTTCGAGCACGGTGGGTTGATGCTACGCAGGGACATCCACCGGCTCTTCGACGACGGTCTGCTCGCGGTAGATCCCAACAAGTTCCGGATCGACGTCGCTTCTGAACTGGCCGAATATCCCCAGTACGCCGGACTTCACGACCAACCGCTCGCGACCCAACTCCGAACCAAGCAGGTCGAGTGGCTCGACAACCACTGGCGCGAACACCGCGAACTGTCCCCGCTCGATCGCTCCTGACCATCAGCACCGCGGCGAGAGAGCTGGTCGCTCGTACCTGTCGGGGTCATCGCTCGCTCGTACGCGGCTCGTCCCGAGCGGGCGATGGTGGTCAGACCGTGACGTCTCGTTCAGGAGCATTCCCGATCGAGCCTCGCCCATGCGCGGCGCGCGGTGGCTTCGCGCGTCCACTCGCTCGCCGTTGGCGAGACCCCAGACAACTCCTGTTGCGAAGCACCGAGTGCCCGAGCAAGCGCACCATAACGATGACCAGCCGTCCACTTGTCGGAGTTCATCGCCAGCGCCAGCAGGCGCTCCAGCAGCTCACAGTCGGGACGGGCTCGCAGGGCCTCACCTGCCACACCGATCGCAGCGTCTTGCACGTCGGAGAACGCATCCCAGGTCAGTCCGTCCAGGGCCGCAATGGCGAAGCCTCGTACCTGATCGAAACGGCTCCACTGAACCCCGAGCGTCGTCAGTGCCAGTGCCGCGACCTGCGGGTCCTCCCGATACTCGAGGTGCCGCAGGAGCAAAGCCTCGGCGCCTTGCGGCCGGGTGCGCGCGATGATGTGGATCAGCGTATATAGCCGGTCCTTACCGTCGCTGCTCTCGATCGCGGCAACCACGGCCTCCATCTCGGCCGGAGTGATGGAACCCTCTTTCGACCGATCGAGTAGACGCCCCACGTCGCGCGGAATCGATGGCATCGAGATCACCTCCCTCGGCGCGAACGGCTTGCTGCCGTCGAGCAACCTACCCGCACCCTGAACGAGGCGGCGCTGAGGCGTATCAGCCTCATCAATCTGGTTTCAGCATCCCTTGGAGGAGCCACCCGATCCGGTGGCTTACAGCACACGGACATGCCGTCTGGGTCGCCACTTCGCGGCTGCCGCTGGCCACAGGTCTCAGCGCCTGGCGGCTTCCTTGCCTCCACGCCTGCACCCGCCGTACGGTTTGCCCGGATTATCGGGCAGGGGGCGAAGATGACCACGACACCACTCGCGCGTGCGCCGGCCTCTGCGCCGTTCACGAGCACCGGTCCCGCGCCCCGCGAATGGTGGCAGCACCTGGCCGTATGGCGTTCCCGCTGGTCCAGCGCACACCCGCGTGCCGCACGGGTGTGGAGGGTGGCCAGGACAGTCGTGCTGGCCGGGTCGCTGCTGTGGTTGCTCGGGCTGTGGCTGTTCCTGCCCGAGCTGCGTCTGGGGATGCGCGCCTACCTCGGCTGTCTGTGGGTCGTGGTCGCGTGGTTCGCCCTCGCACGAACCAAGACGCTGACCTGGTCCGGGTACTTGGGCTTCTTCGCGCTGTGCGTTCCGTGGTCGATCGGCATCGGCCTGATCACCACGATCATGGCGGGCCAGGTCGCACGGTTCGATCTCTTCGCCGTCACGGAGACCGGTGCCCAGGTCGCCATCGCCGGCATCGTCGAAGAGGCCGGCAAGCTCGTCCCCGTCGTGATCCTGGTCCTGCTCGCGCCCCGACGGGCCGCCCGCTTCGCGACCGTCGACTGGCTCCTGCTGGGCTTGGCATCCGGTACGGCATTCCTCGCCGTCGAGGAGTCGGTACGACGCACCGCCCTGGCGACCGGCAACGTGGGCTTCGGTTCCCTGCTCGGTCTGACGCCCGACGCCGTCCTGCCGCCGGGGTACGTACAGTTCGGCCTCGCGCCGGTCCCGACCCCGATGAGCGCGGATGGCGCCCTGCTTGCCCCCACCACGATCGCCGAGTTCGGCGGACACGCGATCATGACCGCTCTGGTCACCGGAGTGGTCGGGCTCGCGGTCGCAGCCTGGCAGGCACGACGTCGCCTGACCGGGCTCGTCCTGGCCGCAATGTCGCTGGTGGTGCTGTGGTCCACGATCGCCGACCACGCGATGTACAACGCCGGCCTGGACCTGTTCAGCGCACTGCCCGGCGACGGCGACACGCCCGCCTGGCTCGATCCGGACTCCACGACCATCCCCTGGTGGCTGCGCGTTCCCTGGTCGCTCCTTGGCCACGGGCACGGGCGCATTCCGGTGTTCCTGCTCCTGGTGCTGGTGTGTCTCCTGGCCGACGCAGCCCGGCTCGCAGCCCGCCCTGCCGCCAACCTCACCGGGCACCCCGCACCCACCTGGGTCACGCGCCCTGCCCTCGGCGCCCCTGCCGTGGTGACCACCGTCGCTGGTGCGATCACCAGCCTGCTCTGGGTCGTCGGACGCGACCTCGCGCAAGCTCTCGCCGGGCACGCGCGACGTCCGCCGGACAGCGGTGAGCCCGCCGAGCCTCGACAGGTCGCCGCCGCACGGGGCTCGTCGCTGGTCTCCGGCCAGCGTGTCCTGCGCGAGCTGGCCTACGAGCACGCCTCAGCGCGCATTCACCCGTGGGTGCGGCGCCTGGCTGCTCTCGCCGTTCTGGCCGGACTCGGCTGGCTGGTCTTCGCTGCCGCGCCGGCCACGGCGCGTGAGATCGGCACATCGACCAACGACCAGTACCAGCTGCCGGGGCTGAACCCGGCCGACGTACCCACCGACCTGCCCAGCGGATTTCCGTCCGGGTTGCCGACGGCTCTGCCCGATCTGCCCACGCAGGTGCCCACCGGCCTCCCAACCGTTGCGCCGAGCGATCTATCGACAGCACTGCCGAGCGACCTGCCCACGTTCGACCCAGACGACTTCCCGTCCCTGGACCCGGACTTCGAGTTCCCCAGCCTGCCGCCCGACGCCAGTCCAGACTCCGGGCCGAGCCCTGACCAGTGGCTGGCAGCGTACTCGACGCGCTCGGCGACTGGTGGCATGACCAGCCGCTGCTTGCCCAGCTCGCGATCGGTGCCGGCATCGCCGCACTGATCGTGCTCTCCGGCGGGTCCCTCGGACTGGCCCTGGGCATCTCCGGCGTCCTGACCTGGGGTCTGGACAAGTCAGCAGGCATCGCGACCTTCATCCGCGACCCGCGGCAGGCCACCCGCGACTACTTCGCCACCGCCACTCCAGCCCAGCTCGCTGCCGACACCCTCGGCGTCGCCCTGACGTTCGCGCCCGGCAATTTCGCCGGTGCCGCGACGGGACGAATCCTGCGCAACACAGCAGACGACCTGATCGCCGACCCCGTCATCTGGTGGACCACGCGCCGCGAGATGTTCACACGCGAGGGCCTCGCCGACGAGACCGGTGCGATCGACATGGCCCACTTCCTGCGACGCGAACCCGTTCCGCTCGCCGACGGCACCACGAAGCCGGCGCTGTCGCAGACGGAGGAAGCTATGGCCACCGCCCGCTATGACTCGTACGCTTCCACCTCCGTGAAGGGATCAGGCGCGGCCAAGGACTACCAGGTCAAGGTCTACGGCGAGAACGAACGAGTGGTGCCCATCGGCACGAACGCCGAGGGCAAGACCGTTCGCTCGGAGCCGGACGGCTTCACCGCGCAGTACGGGGCCGTCGGCGACTCTAAACACATCGGCAACGAGTCGAGCAGCTTCTACATCCCCGACTCCCTTCCGAAGGAAGGGCTGCGTGAAGCAGCGATCAGCAAGATGGACAAGACTCTGACCAAGCTGCAGCATGCTGCGGACAAGGTGATGGACGGCGACGGCGTCGTCGAACTGACAACCAACAGCACGAAGGCCGCGGAATTCATCGAGGCCCGGATGAAGGTTCTCGGTATCCGGGGTTACGTGCGGATCGTCCCGGAGTGATCGGAGAAACATGGCAGACCTGCTGATAGCAGTGGCCGAGGGACAAGCGCGGTTCGACCCTGACGAGGTCGCCGCGGCGATCGTGCGCCGGTGGCCCTCCTCCGACGTCGTCGCAGTCGACGGCCCGGAGTTGGCGGACCTCGCCCAACTCATGAGCACGCAGGTCACGATCAGCGACGGGCAACAGGTTGCCACCGTGGAGTTCCATACGAGCGCCAAGGCGATCGACGTAGAGGGTGACGACGGTCTCGCCGCCGAGTTCCTCGCACTGCTCACACGTACCGTGCCGATCCCCGACGACACCATCGTCGTCATGAACTGGGCCGACGACATCGTCACTCTCCGGCCAAGCATGACAGCTGACGATATCCGCGCGCTCCGTGCCTGATAAAAGGCCGGCCGACTATCCAGGAGCGGGCACGGGTTCCGCTTCGGGACCAGGAACTGAGTATGAGCGTAGAAGGCCTGATCGAAGCAGTACGTCTGACACCGACGCAGCGGTCGGTGACAGGGCGCAAGCGTCATGGTTCCCGGGAGCATCCCTAGCAGCGCAGCGATGCCACCTACCTGGCGGCTCTTCAACGCCAAAGGTCTCCCGAACCGTCTGTGCCTATGAGCTGGCCGTACGCTGACGCTCATGTTGGCAAGCCGATCACTACCCATGGCACTGATCGTCGTAGCCGTACTCGCCGCATGCTCCAGCCCGAACTACCGGACACAGGACTTCGCAGGCACGTTCACGGACTCCGACGGCGGCCTGCTCACTCTGCACGATGGCGGTAACTACGAGTTGTCAGGAATCCCGGTGGGTGTACTCGACAACGACAAAGGGACAGGCAGCGCCGAGACGCCGAACATTGCCGGTACGTGGGACCTGGTGGACCTCGAGACGTCCGCGATCATGCTCTGGGTCGACGAAGGCAGTGATTCCTACCCGTACGCGAACATTCAGTTGTCGATCGATTCCGCCGATCGGTTGTATCTCTTTCCAGACGGAGTCGACAGTGGTCCGCTGCACTATTTGGACCGCACGAGCCAGCCGTAGCCACACCCGTCACGTCCCGCGATGCTCCTCGGTGCGTCGTTATTCGTTCGTCCCCGCTTATGGCGGCTGACATCATGTGCGGCGTGCTGGCCACCGCCGAAATCGCCGACCGTCTCTCAGACGGCGCCGCTGCTGTGCTCTCACGTGCACCGGGTCCGCTTGCGGAGATCGAGGACTGGTTGCTGCTCGCGTCGGCGCGTGAGCTGCTTCGGATCGACCGTACGGCGCGGTTCTGGCGGCACCGCGACGCGCTGGGAACGGACAGCTTTTGGGAGGGCGGAACACTCAGCGCGTCCGGCCACCTTGGCGCAGCCCTCGCGAGCATGCACGGCAACGGTCGAGTCCGAGAAGCCGCCGTTGGCATCCTCACGCGGACCGATGCCCCGTTGGCCGACCGCATGCTCGCCGTCCGCCTCACTGATCATGTCTTGCCCGTCCGACACGCAGCCACCACAGGTGTGCTTCGCAGGACGGCGCTGACCCAAGCGGACCAGATCGTGCCCGTCCTGCACCTCATCGAGGGACGCACGCGAGGCTCCGAAGTCCTGCCCCTGTACCTGCACGCGCTCGCTGGGGTTCACGGAGAAGCCGCGCTGTGGTCGCGCTTGCGCGGCTCGACGACACCTGCGGTCCGGCGAATGGCCTTCCGGCACAGCCTGACCAACGAGCTGCTGAGCGTCAGCGACGCCGTCGCCGCGCTACCGCGAGAGCACGACCGCATCGTCCAGAGCCTCCTGGCGCATGCCATCGCCGACCGGGCTGTCCCCGACGTCGTGGCCTCAGCCCTCCTGAGCGACAGATCGGCCGAGAGCCGTGTACTCGGCCTCGTCCGGCTGACCGCTGACCTGCTCGATCCCGCAGACGTGGAGCGGCTGCTGGTCGATCCTGGCGTCCTGGTCCGGCTGTGGGCACGACAGCGCTACGAGGAACAGGGCCGCGACGCGCTTTCGGTGTATCAGGATGTCGCCCAGGGCACGGGACCCGTGGCGGTGCGCGCCCGTGCCTACCGTGGCCTGGTCGAGGCCGGCGGCACAGTGGAGCACGAGGCAACGCTCGACCTGGTCCGCAGCACCGAGCCGCCGCTGAAAAAGGCCGGTCTCCGCCTCCTCACCAGCTGCGTGGCCCCTGCCGACGCCCCGCTGTTGTTCGAGACCCTGCGAACCGGCACCAACCGTGTCGCGCGGCTCGCGTCCGAGGTTCTCCTTGAGATACCTGCTGCGTGGTCGGACGCCGACCTGCTCCCGCTGACGTCGTCTCCAGACCCGGAACTCCGACGTCGGGCGTGGTGGCTCAAGCGAAACCGCAGCGGCTGGGACCAGACGATCGCGGACCTGGAGATCCTGCTCGACCACGACCCCGTTCTCGCCGCGCTCGGCCGCAACATGACCATTCCACAGTTCGCCCAGCCCACCGAGGCACAGCGAGATCAACTCATCACCCTGCTACCGCAGGTGTGGCCCGAGACGTGGCGCAACAGTCGCGTCGCGTTCGCGGCCGGGCTGCGAGGCGAGGCATGAAACTCGCGGAACAGAGATGGCGCACCCTCGTCAGCACGGTCACACTGGGCGGCCAGTCGTACCGTGTGCTTCGGCCGGCCTCTCCGAAGGCTCACGCTCCGCTGTACGACGGCGCCGGGCGCGGAGCCGCACAACTTGTCGTAAACAAAGCTTCCGCGTTCGAGATCGCGTGCGCATGGTGGCTCGCCGCTCGCTCCCCGAACAGCCTGATCCACCTCCCACTGCGCCAAGCCACTGGCGAGTGCGGGTCTTGGATCGAAGGGCAGCCCTCCGATCTCGTACTGATGCACCACAGGATGCAGTTCCCGGTGAAGCAGTGGAAAGAACTTCGAGGCCGCGCCACCTCATGGACTCCGCACACGGTGCGGCTGCCTGCGCAGCCATTCCCGGAGGTCACCCGGTCAGATCATGAACGCCGATGGCACCACGGGTTCCGCGACCATCTGCTGTGGGAGACGGCCGCAGACACGCTGTTCGTGATCGGGAGTCAGCCCGCGTTCGAGCTGGCTTCCAATCAGGTGCAGGAGCTTGCCGAGGACTGCCCCTCACACATTGCCCGAACGCCCGATGCTCACTGCTGCGCAGAGATCGACATCGGACGAACCTGGGAAAACGACCGCCGCAATCCGCCCACCAGGCTTCACATCACCTACTGCGAGACTCACCGATGAATCCATCACGGACGACTTGGACTCCTGGCAGGCTTCCGCGTCACCTCGTCCATCCTTCGTACTTGCGCAAACGCCGTGCGGCATCGGAATGCGCGCCCAGGACTACGAACGACGGGCAGTGCTCGTAGGGTTCTGGCCTACCGCTCCATGTGGGGTGCACGACGACGAGCGTGCCGTCGTCAAGGCGAGCCAGAACGTCGTCGGACGCCGCGTGGAAGGCATCGATCCCTGCGATCCTGCCGAACAGCGGGTGCGTCGGCAGCAGCTCGCGCCTCAACTCGTCCAGAACAGCACGGCGACTGCGCTCAGTTGCCTCGTCTGACTCGCCGTAACCAGTCCAGCGGGGCCAGATCACCGGGTCGCCAGGCTCCTCGGGCGGCTCGTCGAAGACCGCGAGCGGATCCCCGGTGATGTCATCGCGTCCAGGCTGCCCGAGTCGCGCCAGCCATCCTGATGCGGGCAGGTCACCGAACCGCAGGTACGGTCCGTGGTTGGTGTCGAGGACTCCGTCGAGGCCGTCGGTCACCGCCAGCACGAGCGGTCTAACCTCTTCGCGCACGCCGTACTCAATCATGACCGCGTGCGCCCAGACACCTGGCAATGCCCGCTCGAGCACGTCGGCGGTGTACTCGTCGAGGACCGCGTCGGTCGGATCGACGCCGAAGGACGCGCCGTCCGCGGTCAGGTGATCAAAGACTGGCTCCTGCCGGTACTCGCCTGCCGCCGTGAGACGTTTGAGGATCACCGCCTTCGTCGCGGCGTCGGACAGCAGGATCAACGTCGGGCGCACGTCAGGCGTCCCCTCGGCGCCTGTCGGCCAGGTCCAGCGTCCCGATCCCATGCCGAAAGCGGGCGACGACGTCGTCGGCCTGGGCCGGCACATGGACCGGAGCCCACTGCTCGAGCGTGGCGATGAAACCCAGCAGATCGCCTTCGATCGAGTCGAGCGCGGTCCGGAACTCGTCGAGCGTCGCCTCGAACGCGACCTCCTCGGTTCGTTCGGCGTCGATGACGAAGCGGACCTTGTTCCCGCTGATCCGCACGTCAGGCGAGGGACTGTGCCCCAACCACGGGTCGCTCGTGCCATCGGCTACGGACTCGAAGAGGTCGAATCGGCCCGACAGGTCGCTGCAGCACCCAGGCACCAGTACAGCGCCCGACTTCGTGTCAGTGATCCGAACCCCGCCGAGGACAGTCGCACCATCCGCATCTGGATCGTCGAACACGTGATTCGCCTCTAGGAAAGACCACACCACTGACCCGATCTCCTCGGCGGTCAAGCCCGCGTGCAGCGGCAAGTGCCCGAACCCCGCAGCTCGGGTCGACGGCCAGCCGGCGAACCCAGCGTGGTCGGTCAGTTCGATAACAGCCTCAGCGATGAGCACGCCCTGGACAGTACCCAGGCCGCACCTGTGCTTCCGAGCCGTTTCTCGGTCGTGGTGCGAGCGGCTGCTACCGGTATTTGCTCCAGTCGCGGTCTGAGCCCTGGGCAGTGGCTGCCGTTGTCAACGAGGGCAGGGCAGCCACTGTCTCCGTGGTGTCCCGAGGCTTCCCCGGGGGAACAGTCGACTTCCCAGCCGTCCTCTGCCGACGATTCGACGGCCTCGGGGGCTCCATGCGACATACACGGGAGGCAGCTTTCTCAGGCGAGCCGTGCCGCTGCGGCTTCACGGACTGCGGTGACCTCGTGGATGTCAAAACGTACGTCGGCCTAGGCATCGGCATGAAGCTGTACGCCCACGCAGCCGAACTCCTACCCGATGTCCGCTGGGCTGACCGGTCAATCAGTCCCACAGGCAAAGCTGTTCGGCGCAAGCTGCATCCCCTGGACCCGTGGCGCTGCAACTCAAGGAGTGCGGGTGCTCGGCCGAGCGGGAGAACCTTACGAGGTCGACTCAGCACACCGGGCGCACCTGAGCCGCAACCAGATGGGGATCAACAAAAGTTGATCATGTGGTTTGGAGGCGTTGGATCGTTGGAATTCTGCGGTTTCTAGGCTAGCAGCGGAACGCCGTGCCTGCTGCGTGCCACTCAGCACAGCAAGTCGGCGCTGGCCTTCAAGACATCGCTTGCGTTCGGCGTCGGCCTTGAATCTGGGGGTCCCTACCCCGCACATCGTCGTTGAGCCAGAGCCTCGGCCCTACCAGAACACCGTCGAGTGGGTCTCGAGCAAGGCCATAATGTTCTGGCCCGGTTGAGAGCATGCTGACCCAGGCTCAAGTTTTGCTGACGGACGCTATCCGAGCGCGTCTGGAACGAGTTAGACGAACCGGGCGCTAGGGCCACGCACGATCAGCTGGACGCCTCTACGCTCGACGTCGCCGCCCGCCGGGTCAGGCGCGTGCACGCCGACAGCGGCGGCGCCGGCTGGTACGTCGGTTACAGCTAGACACTCTTCGTCGACGAGCAGCTCGGCTGTGGTGTCCGTACCATCCGTGGCGTCGTCCAGGGACCGAGCAGCGGCTTCTTCGATGTCCTCAGCAAGGCGCCGCCATCTGATCGGCTCTCCCGGGAACTCGTCACCACTGCGGCCAGTCCACAGTGAGGCGACGGCGCGAGCGAGGTCGGCACATAACGCCGGCGCAAGGATCCTGACGCCGGTGGCGTGAGGGCTTGCTACCGTCCCGTCGGCCCACGCGTGGCCGGTAACGATGCCGACGAGCTGTCCTGGCGCGCTGTCCCACAGCAGCAGGTTGGCACCACTGCCCGTGACGCGGGTCCGCAGCAGCGCCCGGCCGCGGCCGGCGTCGGCACCGTAGCCGATGCGGTTCGCGATGGCCTTCAAAGCGGTCGGGTCCACGTCCGTAGAGCCGACCAGCAGGTCCACGCGGACGCCCCGGGCCACGGCGTCGGCGCAGCTGGCAGCCATGGTCTCGAACGCATCCGACCCGTCGAGACGGGGAATGGCCAAAGCGACGCTGGTCTGTGCCGACTGGAGCGCCTCGGCCAGTGCGTCGGCGTGCGCCTGCTCGCCGCGCAGCACATCGGCGGCGGTGAGCAGCACGGCGGTGCCGCGCCGGTGTACCCGGTCTTCGTCAGTCACACCCGAGATGCGACGCCGAGCAAGACGGGCCGCGCCGCGAGACGTTGCAGTGGAGCGCGAGGAACCGCCAGCCGCTGTGGCGGCTGCCAGGGCCGGACCAGTAAGAGCTTGGCGCCAGGGCGGCGGCAGGCCGAGCACCTGCTTAGCGTCAACATCAACGTCGAGAGGGAGCCAGTGAGCGTCGCGGCTGATCTCCTCGATTCGGCCGATCCTGCGCACCCATTGACCGGCTTCTCGGTGCAGGAGCTTCTGGACCTGAGCCTCGTCAACCGAGTCGCGCACCACCCTCGTACGAATCCTGGGGGCAGTGTCCCAAACATCACTCAGGTCCTCTCGGCGGTAGTTCCGTGCCTCGGACAGCCGGGCGATCTGGCCGGAGTGACGCTCCATCACCACGATGCCGGGCCGGGCGGCCTCGACGACCACCGACACGGGCTCGCGGTCTCCGCTGACGGCCTCGTATCCGGCCCCGGTGAGCACGAACGAGGCTTGCGCCCCTCCTTGGACGGCGACCCAGCCAGCGTTGACGAGGGTCACGACAGCCTGGACCAGAAGCCTGTCGTGCACGCGGAAAGCCTTGGCCAGCGACCGCAGGGTCGCGCCGTCGTCGGCGACGGTGTTGAGCACCATGTGCTCAAGCCGGCTGTACGGCTTGCCGCGGGCGAGGTCGTATGGGACGCGAAACCGGCTCACTGGCAAGAGGACGATCATGACAGGCCACCAAGGTCGGCGCGGAGCCGAGTGGCACGGCCGGAGTCGAACCAATCGCTGAGGTCAGTAACAATCCGCTTGAGATGCCACAGGGGGTTTGCCGAGTCGTCGAGCTCGACAGTGCGAACCTGCTCTCGGAAGAAGTCCCAGGAACCGACAAGTACGAGCAGCCGCTCTGCGCGGGACAGCAGCACATTGAGCCGACTCGCGTCGTCGAGGAACCCCAGGCCATGTCCCGGATCCTGAAGGTTGTTGCGCACCAGGCTCACCGCAATAACGTCGGCCTGGTTGCCCTGGAAGGAGTCGACGGTGTGGACGCCGCTGGCACCGCCGGCAGCGCCTGGACGAGCGTTTAGGGCGGGCTTGAGCTCAAGCCCTTCCGGGAGCGCGGCTTTCCTCATCCGGCGCCGCAGCACAGACGCCTGCTGGTTGTATGGCGACAGGACGGCAAGCTCCGCGGCGCCGGTTCCCTCTCGCCTCAGCGACGCTAAGAAGTTGGCCAGGGCCGTCGCCTCGGCGTCATTGGTGTATCGCGCCTTGCCCTGGGCCGGGCCGGTCTCGGCGGTCCTGGGGTCGTCGCGGCACCACGGGACATCGAGCCAGACGATCGCCTTCCCACTGATCTCGAGTGGCTTGGCGAAGCCGTGTAGCACGCGGGCAACGGGCTTGCCCTCGTGCGTGGTCCTGTTTACGAGCCGATCGTCGTAGTACGCGCGCGAGATCAGCTCGCCGATGTCGGGATGCATGCGGTGCTGCTCGATGAGTACGCCCGCAGCGGCGCCGCCCGCCGGGTCATCGGTCAAGCGCTGACCGGCGTCACCTTGGCCGACGGCGACCTGGCAGTGCTCGAACGTGCGCTTGAAGGTCTTCAGCCAGTCTTTGGCGTAGCCCTGGAATGCGGCACGATCTTCCGTGGTCTTGTACCTCCACGACGAGACCCACTCCCAGTCCAGGAGGCCCCCGGGATTGGGCAGAGCTTGCAGTGCGTCAACAACCGCGTCGAGGTCGTCGACGCCGCGCAGGTAGTCCTCGTATCGGTATGGCGGGAGCTGGTTGTGGTCGCCGATCAGCAGCCACCGGTGGCCCGCCTGCAGGGGCAGCGCGAGGTCAAAGCCGTGCGCCTTCCCGGCTTCCTCGACGATGGACCAGTCGAAGGACTGGTCGCCGGCAATGGCCTCAAGTTCGCCGGCGCTCGTCGTGCAGTAGGTCAGGTTCGCGCCACGCTTGACCAGTTCGACGAAATCGGCGGCACCGGTGCCTCGTGCCTCGCGGCTGGCGAGTTCGTCGGCCATTGCTGTGGCGTGGTTGAGCCAGTCCTGTTGGGCGGGGGTGCGGTCAGACAGGTTGGCGAGGGTGCTGCTGCTGTCGCGTAGGACCTGTAGGGCGACATCCTCGACGGTGTCTTGGACGCTGTCGTCGCCTTTGTTACGGGACCCGAGCCTGACCGCGAGGGGCCTGCGCTCCGGTGCAACGCCCTCGAATGCCTCAGTAACCCGTGCCCGGAGAACGTCTACGGCGCCATGCGCCTGGGCTGTGACAAGGACCTGCGCGACCGGGTCGTCATGGAGGATCTCGCGCAGAAGCCAGGCGACCAGCGTGGTCTTCCCGGTGCCGGGCGGGCCCTGCAGGGCATAGATTGGCCTGACCCGCAGGATGTCCTCAATAGCGCGGCGCTTCGCTTCGTCGACGGTCTGGGGAGCGAGCTGGACAGGCAGGTCGGCCGCGCCGGTGTCGATGTACACCTGGCCGGGCGCGGCCAGGCTGCGGAGCAGATAGCTGTGGCGGTCGAGGGCGTCGATGGCCTGCTTGCGGCGTCGGATGAGCTTGAGCTGACCGGGCATGCCCGCGCCGCGCAGGTATCCGTTTTCGGGCGGCGGCGGACGGCCGGCGTCGAAAGTCTGGCGCTTGAGTGTCGCGGTCCCTGCGGCGTCGTCCACGGCGTGGACGCGCCACTGGTTGTCTTTACCACCCGAGGGCAACGCCAGGGCGTCCCCATGCTCACCGGACAGGATGACGCTGCCGCTGTCAGGCTTGCCGGCCTCAAGCTCGCGCTGTAGGAAACCGGCAAGGCCGTCGTTGTGCAGGAACGCGAGGACCTGCCTGCTCTCGGGGCGTGGCCGTTCACGAACGGTGATTTGTTCGAAGCCGGGTTCGTCGGCGGTGTCCGGCCCGGCTACCAGCTCGATGGGGAAGATCGTCGCGTCGAGCATGAGCAGCTCGATCTGGTGAGTGGCGCGGACGAACTGGTGGAATTGGGTGAGGTCGCGAGCTAAGTCGGCGCCGCGCTCGATGCGGGGCAGCACCGTGTCCCATGTCGCGGACGCTAGGGCCAGGCCGCGGTCGTTGTGTGCGGCCCTCGTCGGCCTGACCACGAGGCGGCCGGCCGGCAGTCGAACGCGGGCCGGCCCACCCTCGCTGTTCGTGAGCTGGGCGGGTCCAAGACAGAACGCAATCTGCCAAGTGGGCGCCTCGTCGCGGTGGGAGTACTTGCGGAGCCGAACCACAGTGTGACGGCCAACCAGTATGACGGTCTCCTGATTCGGCACGGCGTGCAGGGTTCCGCCGTCTAGGTCGCGGCGCAGAAACACCGTCAAGCCGTCGGTGTGGGCGATGTCCCGTGGGTCGTAGGGCTGGCCGTCATCTAAGCCGAGGTGCTCCCGTAGCCCTCGATCGAGCAGGTAGTCGTAGAGCTGAGCCTGCTTTGGGTTGACGATGAGCGTGAAGGGCTGATCGTCCGCGCGGGCCGCCGGTGGGGCCGCGAGCAGCGCGGCGATCTCGCGGATGGAAAGCTGGACGTCGTGCGGGCGGGTCATCCGCTCGAGCGGGTCGGGATCGATCAGGCGGAGGAGCAGTAGCCGCTCAGGCTCGGTGAGCTTGGTCGTAGCGGCCTCGATGGCCTTGACCACACGGGTGTACCGCTCGGTCGGAGCGTTGTTCGCGTACCGCTCGAGGTTGAGCACCAGGCGCGCGCACAGCATGCCAAAGCCAAACCAGTCGTCGTCAGGCCGCCATGCGGCCGTGTCACCGGCAAGGCGCTCGGGCGGCGAGGACCAGCTGACAGGCGGATCGGCATCCAGGGGGCGGCCGAGCCGAACGGACCACTCGAAGCCACCGAGCCGGATGGACTTGGCGGGCTCGTCGGGCAAGTACAGCAGCGCTTCCGCACCGACGTCGCGATGCAGGACGTCTTGGGAATGAAGCACAGCCAGTCCAGCGGCGACGCGGCCAGCGGCCTGCCAAAGCTCCCGCCGATCGGCTGGGTTATGGGAGGAGAGCCAGCCATGCTCGCCCCGAACTGCGAGGGCGTCCGCAACGCTGTCGTAGCCAGGCGCGTGCAGGACCATGACGAAGCACTGCGCGTCGCGGTCGAGACCCGCGTCCTTGAGGACGGCCAGCGTGTCATCAGCACCAGGGCTGCTGCCGACCCTGTAGAGAGTGCGCAACTCGGCATCCCAGAGCGCCCGCTGAACAGGGTCAGGCTCGTCGCCGTCGTAAGTCCACGTGCGGGCAAGGTATCGCACGCCGTCCTCGTCGTACGCGGTCCACGCTTCAGCGTCTCCGGCGCCCGACGTGCGCGTGCCCAGCTCGTAGCGACCACGCAGCAGGGCTGCCCCCTGGTCAAGCGGCATGTGACTCCTTCGTCGCCGAAACTCTAAGCCACGAGCACCTGGGCGGCCAGGATGAACCACATTGGGTTCTCTGGATGCTCATGGCCTTGGAAACGAAGATCGAGCCGTGCCGAGGACAGCAGACGGTCGGCGCCGTGCGGAACGACATCCAGACCTCAAGCTCTACGGCTTCCTGTTCCCGCCCGGCAACGTACGCGCGATTACTGCCCAAGCCCGTGCAGACGACTCGATTGTCGTCGCCATCTTGAGGCAGGCTGGACGACGTCGCCAAGGAGCACGCCAGGTCAGTACCGGTTCCTGCCGCGAGCCATGCACCCGGTTGAGAAGCGTGTGGCCTTGCTCGGCTCCACGTCAGCTCTGGCGATGGCACCTGCGAACGCCTCCTTCCACGTCGTCAGTTCACGGCTTCCATGCAGGTCAGACTTGCTAGCGTGGCCCCGTGTCCGGGTTCGCATTTCTCAGCTACAGCCGCACGGATGTCGACTACGTTCGCCGCCTGGCGGAGTACCTCCGCGCGCGTGGGATCGACACCTGGTATGACGGCGACCTCACCACCGGCCGTTCGTTCGACGAGGAGCTCGCGGAACGGATCGTGACGTGTGCCGTGTTCATTGTCGTGCTGACGCCCGCAGCGGTGGAGTCCAAATGGGTCGCCCGAGAGCTCAGCTACGCCGACGGTCATGACCGCCAGATCTTGCCTCTCATGCGCGAGTGGTGCCACCGGCTTCCCCTGAGGATTCACAACGTCCAGCACGAGGACGTCACCGGTGGCCAGATGCCTCCGGACCGGTTTGTCGAGACGGTGCGGAAGGGCACTGGTTCCATGCCAGTCGGCACGTCTCGCGAGAAAACCCAACCGGATGCGACATGGACGAAGATGGTCCACGGTGGGACCGGCGACGCTCACCTGCAAGTCCGCCAGGTCGAGAAACTATTGCGCCGCTTCTACTTGGACACCGGCTTGATTGAGGCCAGCGACCTTGACGGCCGGCCCGCCGAAGAGCGCGACCTACGGTTGCTGTCGCGGGCGCTCACCGCCCAAGCCGTTCGCATGGTCACCGGATTCAGCCACGCTGACGCTGCGTTGACTGTCATCGACGGTGTGGGCGACCAGGGTATTGACGCGATCGCGGTGGTGAAGGAACCGGATCCGCACGTGTACTTGGTTCAGAGCAAGTGGAGCAAGGACGGGCGGGCTCGCAGTGATCGGGGGGCTGTTCACGAACTCGGTGCGGGCCTTCGGCTGATCGACGAGCAGGACTTCGCGGGCTTCAATCCGCGCGGCCAGCAGCTGGCTGCGCAAGTTTCAACCGTTCTGCGATCGGGCGCGGTTCCGGTCACCCAGGTCTACATCCTCATGCGGACCGACGACGTGACCGACGGATTCACCGATGCACTCGTTGGCGAGCAACGGGAGTTCAACCGGTTCGGTGAGGTGCTCGACCATAAGATCATTCTGGCTCGCGACGTTTGGGAGTCGGTCCGGAGCGACACCGCTCCGCCGCCAATCGAGCTCAAGCTCGAGCTCTTCCCGTGGTACTCGGTCAACGCGCCTTACCAGTCGTACCAGGGTGTCATCTCCGCTTCTCAGGTCGCCGAGTGGCGCGCCCACGGCTCAAGCTTGTTCAACCTGGGCATACGCAACCCGCTAGGCAGGACCTCGATTAACGATGAGCTAATCGAAACCCTCACCGGCGAGCCTGCGCACTTCTGGTATTTCAACAACGGCGTCACGATTCTCTGCGAGTCGGCCGAAGTTGGCCGGCGTTCAATACGGTCACCCGAGGGCAACCCCATCGAGCTGACCCTGCGCAGCGCCAGAGTGGTCAATGGAGTCCAGACCGTAATGTCCGTAGCAGAGGCGGTCGCGGCCGATCCGGAAGCCAGGTCAGCCCAGGTCAGCGTCCGTATCATTGTGACGGGCAGCGCGGAGCAGTTCGCCAAACAGGCCACCCAGAGCAGCAACCGCCAGAACCGTGTCGAGGCACGCGATTTCATCACCCTGGATCCGGTTCAGGCCTCCATCGCCGAAGATATGCGCACCGAGCTCGGTCTCGAATACAGCATCCGACGTGGCGAGCTGGAACCCCAGGCCGACACCGGGTGCTCCGTCGTCGAAGCCGCTTCGGCGCTTGCCTGTCTGCACCCTGACGCCCGGTACGCCGCCCAGATCGCCACCACGCTCGACGCACTGTGGGAACGCGGGCCACAGGGCGTGTACGACGCGCTGTTCCGCCCGCAACCGAGTGTGTACCGGTTGTGGAACGCAGTGCGGGTTATTCGATCCGTGCGACGCTGCCTCCACGAGTTGCACCGACACTACGGCGGGCGTGGGGCTGCTCTCATCGACAATGGGGCCTACCTACTCGGTCACCTGGTCTTCCGGCGCCTCGAACTTGAGATGATGGAAGAGCCTGACTTCGAAGACGAGTGGTGGAAGCAAGCGGACAACCAGATCGGTCCGCTGGTCGGCCAGCTGCTACCCGCGCTTGCCGCTGAGATAGACAACCTATACGGCGAGCGCTCCCAGATCCGGTCGATCTGCTCGGACGCCGATCGCTGCCGTGATCTGGTGAACCGTGTACTCAGCAGCTCGAGCAGCGCTTCGGTCCATGACAAGTACCGCCGGCCAAGGCCGCAGCAAACACGCCGTCCTCCCGCAGTCCAGATCCTCATCGACAAAGCGGTACTCGCCGAGGGCGACCCACTGACTCTGACACATGGCTCCGCCGCCGAGGCCGAGGCACTACAGGAGTGGCTCACAGAAGATCCTCGGCGAAGCCACGCCACATGGGTCGCCGACCGAAAGAAGCCCATCCTCTGGGTGGCCGACGGCAAGACCTACTCGCCCTCAGGTCTCATCACACACATTTGGGAGACCGCCCGCTGGAGCGACCGTCCCGTCGCGGTTCAAGGAACCGCACAGTGGCGGACGCAAACTGGCGAGTCCCTCGCCGACCTCGCGAGGCGCGCACTTCGCGAACTTGACGCGTCCGATGACACGGAAACGCATTGATGCTGACCTTGACCTTGACCTAGACGGTCCTGCTACTTAGAAGTCGGTGGGCCATCATCACTCGATTGAAGTCGAGGACTCCTCCAAGTTCCCCGATCTGCGGATTTCTCACCTCTCAGATTCGGCAGTCCGGCGAGCTAACCCACCGCTCCATCCGCGGCAGAGATCGCCGCGGTCATCTGGTCCTCGATGCGCTGTAGGATCTCGCGCACCTTTCCAATGCCCTGATTGACCTCCAGATACTGGGCGTAAGAGCTCTTGGCATTGGCAATCAGCTGTTGATAGAGCACGATGCGTGCGTTTTGAGCGAGCAGGATTGACTTGGAAGTCTGTCGCCCCCCTGGGTTTGCCCAGTCGGATGGCTCCCTGCCTAGAACGCAAACGACTTGGAGCTCGACACCTGGATCCGCCCGTTGCAGTTCCTTAAGTACCGGAACGCGATATTTTTCAATCTGAGCCGCAAGCTCAAGCGTCGTTACAGTCCGCTTTGCTCGCTTAAGTTCAACGATCACGTGAGCGGAGCCACTCGTCCGATACTTGATGTCAACTCGATCGGACTGTTTCCCTTGTTTGATCAGTTTCGCGATGGACTTTTCCATGATTGGAACGGTCGCTCTATCCCAGCCAGGATCAAGAAGCCACAGGTGATCGAATAGGTAATCCTGCAGAACCTTCTCAAGCGCGTTATCGGCAGTGAGTTCCTCGAATTTTTCGATGATCTGCAGCCGTTGAGAAACGATTGAGTAGTACTGTGCCGCTTCGATATCGTCGATGCTGGAAAATGCAGCGACGAGAGCAGGGAGATTCGCGTCATCCGTGGTTTCGATCACACTCAAGCGGTTTGATCGCTGAAGCTGCTCGAACGCAATTACGCCACTACTTAGCAGTTGCACCGCGCTTTCGCTATCGAGAGAAGCCGCGTAGATCCTGCCAACAAATCCTACCGCAGCCTTCTTCGTGTCGCCACGTAATGTCTTTAGCCAATCGTCAATCGCAGGCACGCTGCGCACTGCGGCAGCCGCGCCATCTTCGACACGGTACTTGCTCCAGTCCGTGCCGATAGAACGAATCTGACTGGTTAGGAACTCTCGGAGGTCTTCGTACCTGGGATCGTCCTCGACGATCCCTTGACGACTGCTCGTCGCGATGTCCGCCTGAAGATCGTCATCTAGGAAGTCAGCATTGATTTCACCACTTAGGTACTTGGTGAACATTCCCCCCAGCGCCGCTGCTTCAAGGACGTCCTCTTGAGCAAGCTTGCTCCTCACGAGGATGGCGATCCTATTGAGGCTCTCGTCATTGGGCCCGTCTGGCTTAAGGTCCGTAGACGCCAAGGCCGAGCCAATCCATCCCTGAACCTGGTCTCCGCGCGGCGTTATGCCGCTATTCTGTTTGATCCGGGCCCCTGCAGGGGCGATCTTCGCGATATCTTTCCTGTAGTCTTCTGGACCGTAAACCCAAAGATATTGCGCCCGCTTCGCCAGGTCGCGATCGGCTGGTCCAATTGCTTCACCGTCGACACGAATCTCGAAATCGCGAGCCGCCACCGCGAATCGCCGAGCAAGCCTGCGTCGGAGATGGCTGGCTGTGCGCCGAAGGTCCTTCCGTGGATCACGGAGAACCAGTACGGTCCCAGAGCCGTCGTTAGGTGCGATTGATTCGTCATAGGGGATCGGAGGAGGCTTGTAGGTCGTGTCGCCGTCCTCGCGGATGTGCTCCATGATGACGTCAAGATCAAGCTCCAGTGCCGAATAAATTGGACCCTCGTCCGTTTCGGCCAAAGAATATACTTCGATCTTCTTTGCAATGGAAAACAGTGAAAGTTTTCCAATACCCTTTCGACCCATAACCTTTCGGCCCCGCGCTGTCACCGCGCCGTTAGGATTATCGGCATCCTGGCGCCGCTGGTAGCCGACCGTTAGGTAGCGCTTGTTGATTGCTTCCGGGGTCATACCGACTCCGTTGTCGGTTATTGTCACGGTATTCGCTACGGGATCGATGTCAATTTCGACCCTTGTCGCGTCCGCGTCCCACGAGTTTGCAACGGCTTCTGACAGAACGGCGGGCAGGTTCGTATATAGGTTGATGCCGAGATGATTGAGCACATTCATGCTCAGTTTCATCTCGTAAGTGACATCGTGATTCTGGTCCAGTCGCCCCGCGGATGCTGTCACCTGGATAGGCTAGCCCGCTGTAGGCAACATTCAAGGGCCCTCCTAGGTGAAACTGCGGTTCATTGCCGCGTGTAGACAGCGCTGGGGTCTACTAGAGCCGCCCGCAGTACGTGTGCCGTCCACCCGGTCGCTTCGCTCCAGTCGGTCAGGATCGCGATGTAGCCCTCATAGCCCGAGGTCCAGTCGCCTCGGAGATTGATCCCGTGGCCGGCTCAGCCAGCCCTGCAGACGCTTGTCGAAGTAGCGGTCGTAGCGAGACGACCCCGGCAAGCCCGATCCCTGGGACACGAGGTACGTCGCGACGTTCCTTGAGGGGGCTCCATAGACGTCTATGGTTGCGTGCCTACGCCAGGGGACCGGGGACTGCGAAAGTCCTGGAAGTCTCCCCGGTGGGCCGAATGAACCGAAACACATGATCGACACCAGCGTGCGGTACGCGACTCACACGGCGACCTGCCGCTCCGTCACGCGAGCGCCTTCATCCAGCACGCCCGCATCAAACAAGCGCGAAGCGAGGACACGACTCAGCGCGGGCGGTACTGCGTTGCCGATGATGACCGACAGTTGCGTCCGCGTCACCGTCGAATCGAACCGGAAGTAGTCCGGGAAGCCCTGGATGCGTGCTGCCTCGTGAGGTGTCAGGGTGCGACGCTGGGACGGGTGGACATACCGCCCTTGCCCCATGCTCCCGAACCCGCTTGTCATCGTCTGAGCAGGCTGATCCCAGCTCAAGCGTCCATACATCGACACGTACGAGTGCTTCCCCTGGTGGCAAACCGGCCGGCGTGCGTTGGGCAGGTTGAACTGACCGTTGTCGTGCAGCCAGTCGATCCGAGCCTGGTTCTCACTGTTCGCGCGCGAGGGCTTGTCGAACCAGTGCTCAGGAGGAACGTTCTCCAGATCCTGGATTGCCCATCGAAGATCGTGGACGGCACCTTCGCCGAGCTGGAGGATTGTGTCGACCGACTCTCCCTGGGGGAGCGCGTCCGCGCGCACCGCCAGCATGATGTGGCGCCGTCGCGTTTGCGGGATCCCGAGGCGCACCAGTTCCACCACGGCTGTAGCCACGGTGTATCCAATCGACGTGAGGTGCTCCCTCGCCACTTCGACAACCTGCTGCCGGTCGTGAACCACCGCTGGAACGTTCTCCACTACCAGCACGCGTGGTCGCAGCACTTCCGCGGCGCGCGCCATCCTCAGGTACAGCCGGTTCTTCGGGTCGTCACGCCGGGTGTGGTTGTTGAGGTTGCTGTGCCCTTGGCACGGCGGACCACCGATCAGAAGGTCCAGCTCGCCGACGGTCTCGGCCGTCTGCGTCTCCACGACCGTCAAAGGTGCGCCAACATCCCCGTCGAAGAACGTCTCGACCGCCGCGCGCTGCGCGTGTGCCTTGGGGAAGTTGGCAGAGAAAACGTCGATCGGTGCTTGCTCGAAGTCCACGGCAAGCGGCACATCGAGCGCGACGCCGCGTTCGTGGGCAGCTTGCGCAGCTCCCAGCGTCAGCCCACCGCAGCCCGCGAACAGGTCGACTACCCGCAGCCGCCCGCCCCCCTGCTCGAAGTCGGGGCGCTTGCGGACGCGCAGCGGGTGGGGAGTGTTCGTAGCCATCGAGGAGCCAGCCTACTCGAGGAATTGGGCTGGTAGGCAGCTTTCGTGGGCCTGTTGCATACCCGCTCTGCTAGACCTCCCCCGCCGGGCTGATTCCGTACACTTCACCCACCAGGTGGAGGACGAACTCCGACGATTACACCGGTCCTGCCGCTAGCATCTCAATGTTGCCCGAGGTGACCGGTCCAAGGATGTGCACGCTATGGCGGTAAAGAGGAACCAACTTGTCACCCGGCTGCGGAGCTTCCAGCCCATTCACGCCGGTCGCGGCGAGGAGGGGGTCTTTGAGCACACCGACGAGAGTCATCCAACATTCCGTGTCGCGACGCTCGACTACCTAGCGAAGGTCGTCGCTCTCCCCGAGACACGTACCGTTGTCCTCACCGGTGACGCGGGGCACGGCAAGACGAGCCTCTGCGCGAGCCTGCTCGAGCAGCTCGGTGACAGCCGTTCTGTTGCACGGCAGAAGGTCCTTGAACACGGGGGCGGCACAGAGCCTGTCGCAAAAGTCGGTGAGGGCCGCCCGCTGTACGTGCTCAAGGACCTGAGCGCCTCCACCCCAGAGGCCGCATCCGCCCGGCTCGTCGAGCTGCTTTCCCCTCCTGATGCTGGCGTCGCGATCCTCTGCGCGAACGAAGGACAGTTGCGCAGCGCCATCTCGATCGACACGTCGAACGCGACGAAAGCGATCCTGGACACTCTGGCTCGCGGCATCGACCAGGGCGCCGTGCGCAGCCCAGACGGCGCGCTCTACGTGATCAACCTTAACTACCAGTCCGTCGCTCCCGAGCGTGAGTCGGGAGGACTCGTCGACTGGGCGGTGCGCACCTGGGCTTCGGACAGGCGCTCGTGGCAGATCTGCAAGGAATGCGACGCGCAGGCGATTTGCCCGATCTTCGCCAACCACGCAGCACTGTCCGACCCTGTCCGGGGAACGAACAGGCGGAACGCCGTGCGTGACCTCTTCCGCACAGCCGAACGCACAGGCGAAGTCATCACGACTCGCCAGGTCCTGAACGTAGTGTCGTACGCCATCACTGGTGGCCTTGTCTGCGCGGACGTGGAGCGTCGGTACAGCAACTCCCACCGAGACTCCACGTGGCAAGCTCCGTACCTGTACCACCAGGCGCTGTTTGGCGACCTGCTCAGCGGACAGAAGCGGCAGAAGCTGCCCACCATGTCGGCGCTGCGACGCCTCGACCCCGGACACGTCTCGCGCCGAAAGGTCGACGACTCTCTCGACCCTGAGATCGCCGACGTCGCCTTCAAGCCATACGTCCCTGGCTCGGATGGGCAGCCTCGCACCACTAGCCGCAAGGAAGCACAGCGAGATGCCGTGCGCCTCCGCAGCCTCATGGTTTTTCTCCGACGCACCGACTATTTCGATTCACCGCCGACCGGACGACTCGCAAGGCTCGGGCTCACAGCTGGCGACGCGTTCGTCGCGATCGGTGGTGGCCGAGCTGCGACACCCACCTCCGTACGAGACGAGGTCCTGAAGGGTCTTGAAGCTGTTCAGGGCATCCACCGCCCTGGGAAAGCTCCCGAGTTCCTCGTGCTCGACCCTGCCTTTTTCTCGCACCGAACGCGCGCTGCAGTCATCTCACTCCGCATCAAGAACCGGACCGTCGACGTCGTTGACCAGGTCACCCAGTGGGACATAGAGGCGCTCGAAGGGGCGACCCCTGAGCTGAACGAGGCGGTCGAATGGCTCAACAGGACCGTCTTCGTCCGGCTCCCCGGCCCAGACGGCACGACCGTCTCCGTGGCGCTCAGCATGCTCCGCTTCGAGCTGTTGAAGCGTTGGGCCGCCGGTCTGCGAAGCGGGAACCAGCACGAGGCAGAGATCCGGGGCATCACCGGCACCCTCGCTGGACTCACGTCCGCATCCGACGACGATGAGGACATCCGAGTCCTCGTGGGTGGGAAGCTGTCCACCTTGATGATCGACGTTGGCGATCTGATTCGGTCTGGTGACGCCTGATGGCAGACAGGGCCAAGGCAGAAGTCGTCTGGGATCTCTTCGGCGTCAACATTGCCCAACAAGGGCGTGGGTTCTACGTGCCACTGGAACTACTTGCGATCGTCCGCGGCGTTGTTGAGTTCGACCCCGACCAGCTGCTAGACCCCGACGTCAAACCCGTGCAATACAAGCGCTCTTCCCACGACCTCGCGCGCCGCATCGCGGTCGGTGCCGAAATTGAGAGATCCTCGCTCGCCGGCGCTGTCGACGGCGACGAAGCACTCGACACTCTGCATGCACTCACGTCGTCGCTGCTCGTCGAGATCCCTGGACGGCGGAACGCTCCGACGTGGTTCAACGCACATCTCTACCCGTTTGTCGGCGAGCTAATCCACTATGACGCCGTTTACCGGCGCGGGAAGGCGGGCCCGTGGATCGAGCGCTACACGTTCCGGGATGGCGGCGGCTGGGCCTACAACGTGCTTCGGAACGACTCCAACGGTGAGCGGCGGGAGTCGACGGCGGCTGGTCTTCGCGAGCTGGTTGGTGACAGTCGGACGCCCCTCGGGCGTGTAGCGGACTCTCTGAAATCCCACGACTCCGCCCCGAACAGCAATGAGGTCTACACCGACGAGTCTGAGGGCGAGACGCTTGTATTTGACCACCTCAGTCCATGGCCGGAGCATCTGCGGCGGGGCGTCAATTACATCGTTACCCGCGGGAGTGTCCCGAAGGCGACTCGCATCGAAAGCCTGATGCACTGGGTCCCCTACTGCCTTGCCCGGCATCAACTACACCTCGCTCGCCACTCTCTCGGCCTCGACCGTGAGGTTGTGTTCGTCGACTTCAACCGCGACGCCTCCGCTCTCCGTCGACGATCGCAGAACGCGCTTGACGGATTCCGCAAGGACATCGTCAACGCACTCATCGAACGCGCGAAGCTCAAAGCTTCCGAGGCCCAGAATGATGTAGAACGTGAGAGGTACGAGCGCCTTGCCCGGCCGGGCACGTCGAGCACAGGCTCACCCCGGTCGTTCTTTTCCGAGTCCCTGGCCGCCGTCGGCGCACTCAACTCCACTGCAGGCAAACGACACTTCACGTTCAAGCCGCCAATGCTCGAGGCCCTGGTCGCCGCAACATTGAAGCCAGGAGTCGAGGTCGAATTCTATGCTTTCTGCCGCCGGGTCTTCGAGGAGTACGGGATCGTCATCGACGAACGCACCGCCAGTGAGCATGACCTGACAATCGATGTCGATGGCTCAGAGTTCGGTCGGAACGCGTTGGCGTTCCGCGATCGGCTACTCGCGACCGGCCTACTCACGCACTATTCGGACGCCACGAGCATCGTCCACGGAGAACACCGATGAGCCCCGCAAACGTTGCCCTGGGACGAGCCGTCGCGCAGGTTGCTCTCGAATCCGTCCAAGAGCAGGCCGACGGGGCACGCCACGCGCTCCGCGTCGCTGGCTTTGATCAAGCCGTGGTCCAGGCTGCCCTGTGCGAGATCGCGGCGAGTCTTGCGTCGTCACCCTCACAGAGCATCGTGGTCAAGGTCGGCACCAGCGATCCGATCGAAGGCGTCCCGGAGAGTTTTCTCCTGGGCCCCGGCGAGACGCTGACATATTGGCGGAACGAGCGTGTCGGCGCTCTGCTGGTCTTCGACTGGGACGTGCCCCGGGACCGCGAAGGCCTCGCGGCGTTCAGCACGCTCGACGGCGCCAATCTGCTCGCACCCGACGTCGAGGAGGAAGCCGGTCTCCGCCTACGGCGGCTGACGCGCACCGCTTGGGAAGTAGTTGGCGGCACTGGGGCGCCCCTGGAGACCCTCCACGACTATCTTGCTCGCGTTTGGAGCGCCCTATCCGAGGAGGGGCAGCCCGCCGTGCGGCGGTGGATGCTCTTCGTCATCGAAGTGGCCGAGGCCCTGGTCGCGGCCGAGGTCCGCACGCCTGCGGTCGTCGAGCGAGCGATCGCGGAGGCGTTGCCTGGACTCGAGCTCTTCCCGGACAGGGACCTGTTCGCGAACCCGAACAGTCTTGAACTGCGGATCAAGCGAAACGCCCGCATGAGTACGCTGAACGAGCAGCCAACCGGCGCCACCATCTCTGAGGACGATCTCCTCGCTCGGATCGGCGCAGCGGCGTTCTCCGACGAGCACCTGTCACGCCTAGGAGCCGACCAGGGCGAAACACGCGCCCTGATGAGCGAGCTCGTCATGCAGAAGAGCGACGTAGCGCGACGCCGACTCGACTATGGACTCTGGCTTGAACTGTTCGAGCGGGAAACTGCCCGCGTCGGCCTTGGTGGCCAGGTCCGAGCGATGCTGGAGAAGTCCGCACCTGAACGTATCGGTGAGTTCGACTCCCTCGACGTCGAGGTCGAGCTGGACCAGAGCGACCAAGGTGCAGCTGAACGGCTACTGAACGCTGAGACGCCGGGCGATTCACCCCGATTAGCCGACCTGCTCGGGAAGCCTCTGAGGCGACGCGTTGAAAAGGTTGCAGTCCCCGATGCGCAGGTAACCGACGACCCGCTTCGCGCACTTCTCCATGCCCTCATCATCTTCGATGACGAGGACAGCGGGACCGTCAGCATCCGCCTCGAGGGCACCGTCGAGACCGGTACGTGGACTCGATGGCTGTTCGCCTTCCTCTATGGCGGCGTCCTCCAAGACATCCAGGAGTCGGCATGCGGCGGGCGCCTCGCCCTCGAACTTCCCACGGAACTCACCAGCACGACGCGGCCCGCCCCTCCCGCCGACGGAGACCCCTTCGACGTCGAAGCCGCGTGGGCTCCGCTCCGATTCGTCGTCGAGATGGAAGGCTCTGGTTTCCGCCGGTTCCGGTGGGATCCCCGGAACACCACCGGTCAGATAGCCGTCGCCGCCCTGACTAATGGTTACGAGACAGCCCCAGGTGAGGACTCCGAGGACGACTTCGACTCGTGGTTCGACAGGTTCACTGACCCCGACACATGGGACCGACAAGCCACGGTGCTCGATCTCGGAGACGTTAGCGCGGCGTTGCGCGGTCTCCGGCTAACCCACTTCAAGCGGTGGTCGAACGGTCTGACCGTTTCCGCACTCGACCACTACTTCCGTGAGTGGAGTGACGTGATCGATCGGGCCCGAACCGATCTCATTCCCGCCAACGCGCCCAACAAGGATCTCGCGCAGGTCGTCCTGAGCGACATCGTGCAGATCTCCGGCAATCGTCTCTTGATGCTCGCGACTCACCCGCTGCGACTGCGCTGGCTCGCACGCCACTACGAGGAGATGTCGCAGCACCTCAGCAACGCGCTCGCGTCGAAGCTGGTTCTTAACCCCGAGAACTCCGACCTGTTTTTCCAGTCGCTCGACCGGGTCTCGCCCCATGGGACTCCCCCGCTCACCGTTGGTCCGAACGAGACCGTTGCGATCCCCGTCCGTGAGTCCGCCGGTCACGAGGAGTACGTGCCTGTGCGGCATGCCGGACAGGAGTCGCGAGAGTGGCTCGCGGCAGTGGACGACGCGGCGATCGACGAGATGATCCGCGTCATCCAGTCGTACATAGACACCTACCCGCACAAGCTCGACGGCCTGTCCGTGCTGCTCCTGGACGGGAACGGAGATCCACGTCTTCCGATTCGCGTTGCGAAGCGTGTTCGGGCGCGCAGCCCAAGACTTAGGCTCAACCTCATCGTCCTGGCTCCCGAGCTTGCGCACCACGAGATCATCCAGGCGTTCGATGCGGAGCTCGCGACCGACGACGTCGCCGACGAGCGTTTCCTGCCCGACGTCCAGCTCGTCCTGCAGTCATGGCACCCCGACGAGCAAGCCAACCTTGAGGCTCTCAAGGACGAGGTCGATGTCGCACTGGCGCCGGCGCTCTTCGGTACACGCACAAGCCTGAACATCCGCACGCGAGAGTCTGACAGCCCCCGGCCCAGGAATTACGACGCCTGGATCGACAAGTCGACGCACGAGCTCGATGAGTCAAGCACTAACGTCGTGCGGGAGCTGCTACCCGGACCAGCCAACGCGGACCGGGTCCTTGAGACCTGGTCGACGCTTTGCGTCCGCCACGAGACGCAGTCGGCCGTCGACCGGGCCAGGACCTCAAACACCGACTACTTCGAAATGCAGGTCAAGTTCGACCGGCACCAGCAACTGTTCAGCTCCCTGCATGAGGTTGCCCACTGGGTCGTGACGCTCGACTCGTTCATTGGACGGGATCAGATCGACGCCCTCGACAACCGGCCCGACGTGATCCTGGTGAAGCCGGCGGTCGGCAAGAACGAGGCCTACACGCTCATCGTCAGCTCGGAGTCGGGGAGGAAGCTGGTCGTCCAGCGCCTCCGGCGTCGGCTTCTCGAGATCGGCGTCGTGGCTGAACGGGAAGCCGAGGACGTCGCCCGGCGTCTCTACGACGTCGGTAGGAACGTCGCTCCTGGTGCGGTACTGCGCTCGCTGGGCATTGGCACGACGGTGAACGAGATCGTTGGCCTCGTAGCGACACGGTTCGCGCTCTCACAACGGTTCCCCGTCCCCCACGATCACTCAGGCATCGAGGCGTGGATCAGCTTCGACGAGCACCAGCATTGGTTCGGTCGGGGGGATCGCGCCGACCTCGGGCGCTTCGTGCTGACGGTCTGTGACGACCGAACCGTCGATATGCAGATCCTCGTTGCAGAGTCAAAGTTCCGGCAGGACTACGACCTCGGGTCGGCGAAGGCGCAGCTCGATCGGACGACGGACCTGTGTGCTGCTGCTTTCCGTTCGGGCGACGACGCCCCGGACGACCGAACGTTCTGGCTTCAGGAACTTGCAGCGGCGATTGAACAGACGAGTCATCGAGTGATCCGTGCAGCCGACCTGCCTGCGCGGAGGCGACTCGGGCCCGACTTCTCCCAGGTCGACGAGCTGATTCTCGGCGCACTTCGCAGTGGTCAAGTTAGGCTCACAGAAGTGCGAGGCGTTGCTGTCGCGATCGCCTCCGCGCAGGAGACGCCTGCACCGGGACTGGCCGCGCTCGGTGCGCACGACCTGCTTCGGCTGCACAAGCCGGAGCTGCAGCGCCTCATCTCACTCCTGATCGCCGAAGCCGACCCCTCTGGCTCCGCAAGCTCCGACCCGATCGTGGGAATTCCGAACGACGTCGGCTCCTCCGGCATCGCCGAGCCGATACCCGTCGTTGCACCCTTTACGCTCGCTCACGGCGTAGGCGACGCGACGGCAGCAAGCGATCCTGTCGAGCCTGGGGCCGGCGGACACCTGCCCGCGGACGCTCCCGAGTCATTGGGAATCGGCGACGACACCCTCCGTCGGCGGTACGAGGTGGTTCTCGACGTGCTCGGCCAGCACGGCGTCCGGGTCCGTGAGCCAGAGTCGGATGCTTGGGACGAAGGTCCCGGGTTCTACGTGCTGCGCGTGGTCCCGCAGCCGGGTGTAACGCTCGACAAGGTGACCAGCCGGATCCCGGAGATCTCGCTAGCGCTGAAACTCCCCGGCGAGTACAACATCCGATGGAGGCGGGACGGCGGCTCCATCCTGTTCGAGGTGCCCAAGATCGGCGACGAGAAGTACCCCGTCCATGCAGCAGGGCTTTGGGACGAACTCCCGATCGACATGGGGCGCCTGATTGCGCCCATCGGCCGGGATATCTCTGGCGGACTCGTCAGCATCGACTTCTCGTCAGCGGACTCACCGCACCTGCTCGTCGCGGGAACGACCGGTTCGGGAAAGTCAGTCGCGCTCGAGACAATGCTGCGCGGGTTGACCCGGTACGACCAGAGGTCACTCCGGCTCCGGTTGGTTGACCCGAAGGGCACCGAGCTCGTCGACTTCGAGCGCGCCCCGCACCTCGACGGTCAGATCGGGACCTTTCCCGAGGACGCCATCGAGATCCTTGAGAAGTGCGTCGAAGAAATGGAAGGCCGTTACCGCGCGATGCGCGACGTACGCGCCCGCAAGCTCGTCGAGTACAACGAGAAGGTCAGTGAGTCCGACCGGTGGCCGTGGATCGTCGTCGTACTCGACGAGTACGCCGATCTCACAAGCGACCCGGACGACAAGAAGCGGATCGAGGAACTGCTGAGGCGGCTGACACAGAAGGCAAGGGCCGCTGGCATCCACGTAATTGCAGCGACCCAGCGTCCCAGCGCCGACGTCATCTCGACAACGATCCGCTCAAATTTCCCGGCACAGCTGGCTCTGCGCGTCAAGTCGTCGACCGATAGTCGGATCATCCTCGATGAAAATGGCGCAGAGTCCCTCGCCGGTCAGGGCGACGCCCTTCTCCGTACCGCACAGGGACTTCGGCGACTGCAGGTCGCATTGGCGTAGTACTTCTTTCAGGCAGGGTGGGCATGGTGCTCGACGCACCGCCGCTCATGGCGAACGTAGATACGCCCGCGGCACGCTCGTTGTCCTTGCATCGCGTCAGCCTGTTCATGAACGCACTCGACGACGATGGCCTTGCCGGGGAACTGCGGCGCACCACGTGCCCAGCGGTCGCCGAGTTGCAGACCAATCCACTTGCTCGATTACGAGGCTCGACTCCCGCGCTGGATGCGCTCGCTCGATAGCGTTGCTGCATGGCACGCGTCGACCCGCACCCCGGTGCATCCACCCCAGACGCAAGCCGCCGCATGAGCGTCGCACGCCGCAAGGACACCAAGCCAGAGCTCGACCTGCGTCGCATCCTGCACGCCCGTGGCTTACGCTACCGGGTTACCTACCCCGTGCCCGGCCTTCCTCGACGAACAATCGACGTTGCCTTCACACGGGCAAAAGTGGCGATCTTCATCGACGGCTGCTTCTGGCACGGCTGTCCCGACCATGCCACGCAGCCGCGGGCGAACTCGGAGTGGTGGATACGAAAGCTCAAGACAAACATGGCCCGTGACACCGACACGAGCCGGTTTCTCTCAGAACAGGGCTGGACTGTGCTGCGATTCTGGGAGCACGAGGAGCCGGCGTCAGTCGCGGACCGCGTCCAGACGGCTGTAATGCCCACACCCTGACGGCGGAACTAGGTGACCAGGCCTACCAGCCGCGGCTGGTCTCGTGGCCGCGTTGCCGGTCTGTCTGGTCTGGCCGGGCGCGTTCCTCGGCCTGGCGGCGCACGTATTCGCTTCGGCTCCGGGCCTCGGCCAGAACGGTAGGCACGCGTTCGATGCGCCTCGGCCCACGCGGGACTGTCGGCGTGCTTCGGCCGGACTCGGGCGGGGTGATGGTATGCAATCCTCTGGCGGCCACCGAGTACGCCTCCCCGCGTTCACCCTCAGCTTCGGACCCGAGCGGGTCGGTGGCGTCGTCGATCTGGTAGCGGTCGCGGTACGCCAGCACCTGTCGCAGCGCCGCCGCCCAGCCTTCCCGTGCGGTGCCTGGTGGAGGTGGGGGCGTGATGCTCTCCATCCACAATTCCGGCTCAAGGAGCGCCTGCTCGACCAGACGGTCCAGGCGGGCGGAGATGAGGTCGGCCTGCCGGTTCAGCCAGACGGCCTCCTGGCTCTAGCTCCAAGCGGCGAGCGCTACCAGGCTAAGCGCTGTCTGCCGGTCAGCCGTGCCCGGATACGGTCGCGACCGTGCGGATTTTGCGCCGACAACGAGCCCGATCCGCAACCTCCCTGGACATCACGTCTCTGCGCCGCCGCCCGTCTGGACACTGTTGCCGTGACCGCCGAAGTTTATCGCATTGTTGTTCCCGGACACCTGGTTCACGTGGCCGATATAGATCGGCGGCCCAACGTACTCGAGGTCCCGCTGCGCGGCGGCGATCTCGCTCTGGATCGCCCACAACGGGTCCGTATGCCACGCCGCTATTACGTGCCGGGTCCCGCTGATCCAGATCTCCAGCTCGTGCCAGTGCGTGGTCTTGGGCCGCGCCTTCACATGGTTCACGAAGAAGACGATCGCCATGACGAGACACGGGCCAACAAACATCGATGCGGCGACCATCTGCCCGAACCATTCCGTAGTCCCCGGTTCAGCGGTCGCCACGGAGAGCCCCGCGAATAAGAACACCAACGTCAGGGCGGAGCAGGCCAGGCCGAGAACGACGAACACGCATCCAGGACCTGCCGACCGGAACCACCGGTCCATCACCTGGGTTCCATCGATGCGGGAGACTTGGAATACACCGCTCGCGGCGAAGAGCTGCCCCTTCTCGACCCGGACTGTCTGCTGCTGGATAGGCTGAGGGGCAGTCACAGGCCCAGTGCTCTCATCGCGGCGCCCACGGCCGACGTTGCGGCCGCCGCTGTGCTGACGGTGGAGCTCACACTCTTGACCACCTCTTCAACTCGCTGGAGCGATGCGGCCAGGTGGGACCTGTCGGAGGTCGACTCGATGTCTTCGGCGCCGAACTCCAGAGCGATCTTTGCGGGTCCGTCGACGTCGGCCGCGAGTGCACGGATTGCATGGACCGCCGCATCGACTGCGCTCTGGGTCCCGTGATTGTTGTGCACCGTCGCAGAGTTGCTCAACCCGCCGACGTTGACCGCGTTCCCGTTGCCCGACACGTTAACGTGATGCGCGCGCTCGTACACGAGAGCTCCTTCAATGGTGGTTACACGGGTGGGCGGCAGCCTAATCGTCCTAGGGAGCTGGCCGGGTGTGCAAGGTAAGCGGATGCCACTCCACGCAACCTTCCCGGACATCACACCTAACCGGACAAGTTCGTCGCACCGTCTGCTTCAAGCGCTGCCAGCATGGTGAGGACTTCCGAAACCGCCTCCTCCTGATCCCCTCGCAGATCCAGCCATGGCTCGGAGCCACTCGGTCCTGAACTGAGCGTCAAGCCCCCGGAGGTGTCCTGCTCGGCGAAGGTTGGCCGCGGTGTTGCACCGGAGGCATGCGAGACAGAGAGAACGGCCGGGTCCACGGAGGGAATCCCGAGGGACTCGAGCGAAGACGCCAGTGCTGCCCAACGGCTCCGTGGATCAGATGCAAATTCGTCGTAGCGGAACACACGCGTGCTCCTGGCTGGCAGCCGGGCGATGTTTCGATAGAAGCGGAGCCACAGTTCGACACGCTCAAAAATGTCGCTCCCAGCCCACTCGAAACCTTGGTCATACGATCTTTTCAAACTCGCTGACACTCCGGACACATCTCGAAAGCACAAGATGAACTGCGCCTCCGGGAGGGCCTCCCGAATCTCCTCGACGACAAGAAGGTTTAACGGGGAAGAATCACAACTGAAAGGGGCGTCGTGTGCCGTTCTATAGTAGTTGCCAGTAGCTTGAGCAAGGAAATGTTGGTAGTCCCTCTTGTGTGACGCGAGCGCGCGGCCCCAACGCAAGTCCCTCCACACCAAGTAGAAGCCAGCCAGTTCGTCAAGATGGTGAACTTCAGGTGAGCTCCCGAGCACGGCGCCCATCATCGAGGTACCAGATCGCGGGCTTCCTAGGACGAAGATCGGTGTAGACGGCCGCATTGCGCTCCTCTTGGACGGACCTACGGGCAATTGCAGGAATTGGCAGTTCTACCCGCCAGCCAACCTGTTAAATCACTGAGGTCTTCTCGCCTCATTTGGTGACGGGTCGTTGGTCTCGATTCGTCAGCCGGGTGCCGGGTTGGCCTAAGCCGGTGGCGTCGGCTTTCCTGGTGCGCGGGGCGTTGGGCACCCCCGTGTCCACGGTGGACGGTCTACCCCTTTCGAAGTGACACGCTCCTGTCAGGAGAATCGGCCGCGACTCTCGCCCAGTACCTCTGCGATCAGGTCGTGCCCAAGCTGCTCGTACTCCTCATGCTGGATCTGGAAGCCCCAGGCCGCCGGGCCGATCGCTTCGCGGACGCGGGCGCCGAACCACCCTGCTTCCTGCCGTGGGTCGGAGCCGTATCCGTCAAGGAAGGCTTCTTCGAGCCGACGGTCACGGCTGAAGTACTTGGTATGGAGGAACCAGAAGTCGGTCCAGGCTGGGCGCAGCATGGCTCGGCCGAAGTCGATCCCGGCGACCCTGCCCTCCCGGAGGATCCAGTTGCGCGGCTGCCAGTCGCCGTGGGTCGGGACGACCGTCACGGGCGAGGTCTCCAAGGTTTCCAGGAGCTCGCGGAGGCGGGCGACGACGTCGGGTGCTATCCGGTGGGGATGGTCGAGCCGCTCGGCGACCATCGCGTTCTCCTTGGCCTCCCAGTCCGAATCGACGGAGGCGTACTGAGCGTGAAGCTCCCGGAGCATCGCGCCGGCCTGCTGGTGGATCACCGGATCGTCCTCGTGGGGTGTATCGAGGATCGGGTCGCCGTCGAGGTATCGGGTGACCAGGAGCTTCGCTCCGACGTCGGCATACTCAAGTCGGGGTGCGAGGCCGTTGGCCGTCCACGGTGCGGTCCACTGCTGGTGAGCGCGGATCTCGCGACGGACACTGCGGTCGGCGTCCTTCCCGGCCTTGACCACGAAGCCGCCTTCATCTGTCGCGACCTCGAAGACGACCGAGGCTTTAAGACCCGAGCTGCGGTCATGCGTGATGATGGCTGCGGGCAGCCACTCGTCGAGCAGCTCCCGTTGATGGACGCTGAGGCCGGCGGCAGCGCGCAGCGCGGTGTCGGACGGGCGCACGAGTTCCATCATCGTTTCCCTCGATCGGCGTGGGCGACGGCGTGTTCGTCGCCGCTCACACAAGACCGTAGGGACCGGGGGTCGGTTGCACGACGTCCTGGCTCCGAACCGGGACCGAACCTGTCCTGAACTCCGACAGTCTGGTACCCGAGCGGTGGCGGCCCGGGACGGCGCCTACTCGTCGTAGTCGACGGAGAGCACCTCGATGGACGCGTCGGCGAGCAGCGAGCGGAAGCCGTCGATCGCCTCGTCGATGCGTGCCGTGACGTCGTCGAGGTAGGCGCCGTGCGTCGATATCGTCGCCTGCATTCGCACGTCGGGCCCGAAGCGCTTGGCGCGGGACTTGAGGTAGACATCAAGACCCGAGTGGGCGGCGTCGAACGCGGCCAGGGTTCCGGAAAGCTCGGACTCGTCGTTCGTCGAGGTCACTATCGTCGCGGAGCGGAAGAAACCCGTGCCCAGCACGCGCTGAAGGTGCTCGCCCGCGGCGTTCGTCACGATCCACTTCAGTTCTGAGGGCACGCCGGGAAGGTTCAGCACCGACAGGGCGCCGCCGTCGGGCAGGGTGTGGTCGAGCCAGACGCCGGGTGCCGCACCGACCTGGTTGTCCAGGGCATGCGCTCCTACGGGCAGCCGCGCCATCTTCGCGCGTGCCTCCTGTGCTGCGGGGCTTGTCGTGTCCGAGACGCGGCCCTGCGCGGCCAGGGTCGCGTACCGGTCGGCCACGATCGCAGCGCCGGCCGCGTTCTCCTCGACCGGCAGCCCGAGATGGGCGGCGACGGCCTCGACGGTCAGGTCGTCGCGGGTGGGTCCGAGCCCGCCGAGCGTCACGACGAGTCGCGGCCGGGCGGCGAGGAGGAAGTCGAGCCCGGCGGCGATCTCCGCACGGTCGTCGGGAACGACGGCGGTGCGCACGACCTGGGAACCGCGTCCCTGGATCTGACGGGCGACCCACCCGCTGTTGGTGTCGGTGGTGGAGCCGTCGAGGATCTCGTTGCCGACGATGAGCAGGGCGACATTCACGTGTCATCTCTCCTGACGAGAAGGTAGGTGGAGGGCTGGTCGGTGTCTTCACGCAACGCGTTCTGCGCGCCGAGCAGGAGTGCGTCGAGGCCGCTGGTGGTGACGATCGCTTCGCGCAGCATCCGGACCTGAGCCCACTCGTTGGCGCGAGCGGTGGTCATGCGGGTGCGAGCAGCTCGGAGGAAGCGCCATCCGTAGACGTCAGTGATGCCGGGGTCGCGACCCTCCTCGGTGGCTTCCTGGATGTGGCGGGCATAGCACCACATGATCTGCGCGGAGACCTCAAGCTCAACGAAACTCTCGACGGTCAGGCTCCGGGTGGCGTCCAGGGGGTGGTAGGCCACTCCCGACCAGGACGCGTATCCGGTCGCGATGCCGGCCAAACCGATCGAGATCACCTCGGGCTGCTCGAACCCGGACGCCACCATGTCACGCTCGACCACGGGACTCACCGGTCGGATCTTGGTGCCCGTCCGGTCGAGCATCGTCGAGAGATGCGCGGCAAGCCGCACTCCTGTGTCCCGGTGGCCTTCCTCCCATGGGAGTTGGTGCAACCAGTAGCCAGACAAGACGTAGCCGGGGCGTAGGTTGGCCATTTCGGCCTCGCCGAGGAGCTCCCCGAGGGTCTCCGCGACCCAGTCGGGGTCGTTGCGGTGTGAGCGGTGCCTCCAGTGCGCCAGCTCGCCAAGGGAAGAGACCTCGGGCGTCTGGACGAGGTGGACCAGGGCGACACCGCATGCCGATAGGTAGAGCGAGCACGCATCGGCTCCCTCGTGCCAGACCGGGGCGACCGACAGGTCAAGCCATGAGTCCGTCGCAGGCGCGCCGACCAGGTCGACGAGGCGAGCAACTCTCTCGGCTCCGAGGAACACGGGCAGGAACTTGTGCGACTCCACCTGGAGACCACCCGTCGGCTCCAGTGCCGTGCCGTCCACCGGGCGCTCAGTCCCGAGCGCTGTGACGAAGCGGGTTCGAGCATCGTCGTCGGCCCGCGCCAGCGCCGTGTCGAGCAGCCCTTGGGTCAGCGACCGTTGCTCGTACTCGCGTCCGCCACGCTCCCACTTGGCGATGGCGCGCTCGCTGACGTCTAGCAGCTCGGCGAACTGCCGTTGCGTCAGACGCATCGCTGTTCGGAGCAGCCGTGCCTCATGGCCTGACCACCGTTGGACGGTATCGCCCACCGTTCCCCCTGCCTGCGATGTCGGGTCGATCCGAGTCCGGAGTTCAGCACCAGTTCGGTGCGGGTACGGCGATAGTTCCGTATGCAGCGCCTCCGTGGCGGGAGCGACACGAACTGCACGAGATTCGCCGTGCGCCCGGTTCTGACCTGCCCTCGCGAGTGCGGGAGAAGTGCGGTCCCGGTTCGTCGTCAGGACGTTCCGCGAAGTGGCTGCCCACGAGAGGTTGAGGGCATCAGCACGGTCCGCCTCGACATCAAGGAGAAGCCTGTGACCGCAGACCTCGATCTCCGCCCGCCCGACGCCGGTTCCGTGCCGGCGCTGGACGTTGACGGGGATCTCCGCTCGGTGCTCAACGCGATCGCCGTCGGACGTCCCGTGGGGCCTGCCACGATCGCGGCTTCTCTCCGCGCCGTTTTCGCCATGCCTTCCCCCGCACGAGACGTCGCGCTGGGCACCATCATGGCCGAGGCAATGGCCGCTGGCCCCACGGTGGACGTCGCTGCCGAGGCGATCGCCGTCGCCCTCGACCTGGACGGCCGACGTCCGCCTGCGCCGGTGACAGCGGAGAGCACCCGCGTGGTCTTGCTCGCTGGGAGTGGCAAGAAGGGCGTGCGCACCCTCAACATCTCGACACCGGCCGCCCTGGTCGCCGCAGCGGCCGGCGCGACAATCATCAAGATCGGGTCGCGGGCGACGTCCTCCGCCCTGGGTTCACGCGACCTAGCGCAGGCTCTCGGTCTGCGTGAACGCACCACGGTGGACGAGGTCCGCGAAGACGTCGCCCTCCACGGCTTCTCCTTCCTCGCCGTAGAGACGCACATCCCAACCCTCGACCGGCTCTACGGCGGACGTTTCCACGCTCCCAACCTCTTCTCGTTCGGCCTGGCGGCGCTCGCCAGCCCTGTCCGAGGGGATGTCACGCTCTTCGGCCTGGCACACCCTCGGGTCGACGTCGCCGCTCGTGTCCTAGCGAGGCTCGGCGAGAGCTCCGTCGAAGTCATCGGGACTCGGCTCCCCGGCGGCCTCTACCTCGACGAGATCGGGCTCGATGGCGACCTCCTGCGGGCCCGCGGGGAACCAGGTGGCGGTGGCAGCGTCGAGTCGATTCCGCTCGTCCCGACACCGGGCATGTCTCTGCCGACGCCCACCGACGCCGACGAGGCGATCCACAGGACGCTCGATCTCTTGGCCGGTGCCGGGATGCCCTCGCACCGTGCCCTCGTGGTGCGCAACGCCGCCCACCTTCTCCTGACCAGCGGGGTAACGCAGTCGCGGCGCCGCGCGACGGTCCTTGCCGAAGAAGTCCTCAGCAGTGGTGCAGCGATGCGCTTGACGACAGGAGCCTGACCATGACCCTGGACCCAAACCTCCACTTCCTGCGTACCGGCTACGAGCAGCGATTCCCACCGGAGTACTTCACCGACGTCGACGACGACGGCGTCACCTGGCAGCCCGACGTCTACCCAGAGACGCTTGCTCTGGCCAGGGCCCACGGGCGGGACACCGTCATCGACCTGGGCTGCGGTAGAGCCGCGAAACTCGTTGCCCTCACCGCCGCGGATCCCACGATCGAGATTGTCGGGGTGGACTACGGCTCCAACATCGCCTGGTGCCGCGACAACTACGAGATAGGCCGATGGATCGAGACAGACCTCGAAACGGCCACGAGCCTCGATCTCGCCCCGGAGACCGCGGCGCGATCCGTGATCGTTTGCTGCGACGTCCTGGAACACCTTGTCGACCCACGCCCCACGATGCGGCTCATCCAAGGACTCCTGGACCATGGCGCCGCCTGCGCCGTCCTGTCGACCCCCGCCAGGGACCGCCGTTCGGGCACCGGCAACCTCGCGCAGCCGAGGAACACCGCGCACGTACGCGAGTGGGCGCAGGACGAGTTCCGGGCGTTCGTCGAGGGCTTCCCCCTGGACGTCGAGCGTGCGGAGTTGACCCGCAGCGACGACGCGGGTGGCGGACTCACCACACAGCTCGTTGTCGTTCGGGATGCTGGGGCAGCGCGATGAGCATCCGTGTCGTGCATCTCCCCGCGAGCACCCCTTACGCACGAAAGCTCGATGGCGGAGGCATCGAGGCCGTCAATGGGCAGACCCTGCCCGACGGCGCCACGGTGCCCGCCGCGGTGTCGGCGCGCTGGCTGGTGGAACACCGCCCGTTGAACTGGGTCGACGTCGTTCATCTGCACCACGTGGAGTTCGAGGCGATCGACGATCTCGAACGACTCCTCTCCGAATGCCATGACGCCGGAGTTCACGTGGTCCACACAGTGCACGACCTGCGTGCGATGTTCGGGTCGCAGGAGGCGCTGGAGGAGCGCTTCAGGATGCTCGCGAAGGCCGACGCGTCGTGGGTGGCGCTGACTCCTGGGGCTGCATCTGAGGTGGACCGCGTCGTCGGCAGCCCTTGTCGCGCGACCGTGATCCCGCATGGCTTCGTCGTACACCCCGACGACGTCGTGTCGGCTGCCCGCCCCCACGAGGCACGGACGCGATACCTCCTCTTCGGGGCCACGCGACCCAATCGCGAACAGCTCGCGACCGTCGTGAACTGGTCCCTGGCGACCCGGCCTGAGGACAGCCTGCACCTGCTGATGCGCGGAATCAGCCCAGCCCACCTCGCGGACCGCGATGACGTATATCGGGTCATCGACACGACGCGCAACGACTCCCGGATCGACGTCACCATGCGCGGCTACCCGACTGACACGGAGATCATGACGGCGGCCCACGCCGCCGACGTGCTCCTGCTGCCGTACCTGTGGGGAACACATTCCGGTCAGCTTGAACTGGCCTTCGACCTCGGGCTGCTGCCCGTCGTTTCGCGCGTCGGATATCTGCACCAGCAACACGAGCGGATCCGAGATCTCGTTGAAGAGCCAGTCTGGTTCAACTGGACCGACGGCAACCCCTACGCGTTCGGTGAGCGCTTTGTGAAGGCGCTTCAGGCCGTCCCGGATCGGGCCGAGCAGCGGTCCCCATGGGACCACCGGGCGTTCGCCGAGTTCCGGCGCTCCGAGCATGAAGAGATCCTCGCTGCGCACGTCGCGGTCTATGAGGTGCCGGCATGAGCGCCCCGAGCATCACGATCGTCGTCATCAACCACGACTACGAGCGCTACGTCGGGGAGGCGATCCGGTCCGCCATCACACAGGAACCGGGCGGGTACCGGCTCACCGACGTCGTCGTCGTGGACGACGGCTCGACCGATGGCAGCGAGAACGTCTACGCGACGTTCCCTGCTGCGCGTGTGGTCCGGCAGCCGCATCTCGGCTTCCCCGCCGCGCTAACCCGGGCCATCACGGAGGCCTCCGGCGAGTGGGTGGCGCTGTGCGACGCGGACGACGCCTTCGAGCCGCACAAGCTCCGCACCCTCGCACCCGTACTAAACCGTCAGGAGATCTCCTTCATCCAGCACGCTGAGCGCGTCGTCGACTTCCGCGGCCGGCTCTTCGCCGAGGGCGCGCATCCTGGCGGTGCCACGAGCACGCTCCTCATGCGTACCGCACATGCCCGTGACCTGCTGCCCGTGACGAACGAGCTCTTCTTCCACGTCCTTGCCGACCTCGGGCGCGGTGCGGTCCTGAACGACCCGCTGACCCGATACCGCGTCCACGCCGGGAGCATGACCGACCGCATCACGCCCGGCGTCTTCGCCGAGTACATGGCGCATGTCTGCGACGACGTCGCCGCGCGCCTCGATGCGCTCACGAGCAGCCCGCCGGCCTGGGTGCAGGCGGCAGAGCTCGACCGGCTCCGGAGCACCTACCGCGACCGAGCCGCCACGTACCGAGCCGATGCCATCAAGCAGATCGAACGAGGGGTCCTGCGATGACGAACGCCGTCCTCTTCTCCGAGCCGTACTACCGCGACGTGGTCGCCGAGCACGGCTATACGACGCTCGACCTCGACCAGTTCGGCTTCGCCCTTGCCGGGCTCGACCCTGCCACGCTGAATGCTCGCTACCTGTGCCACCACCAGGGCGAGCGGTTCGCCGCGGCGCCCGTCGAACGCCGGGCCGTGACCACCGGCTTCGGTATGTCCGGTGCCCCGCACATGGCGACCGTCTCGCACATCCTGAAGATGGTCGAGCTCCAACACGGCGGCGAGACCTGCCAGATCGTCCTGGGCGACCTCGACGCCTACAACGGCAAAGCCCGTACCTTTTCCCACGTCACCGAGCTGGCCACGCAGTTCCGCGAGTACGCGGTGCGGCTCGGTTTCGACCCGCGGCGGGGCGCGCTTCGCACCCAGGTCGGGCACCTTCCGACGCTCGAGTCCATGTACCTCCTGGCCCGGTACGTCGATCAGCCCGACTTCGACGCTGCCGAGGAGGCCAACCACTCCTACTACGCGTCGCGCGGCCTGGTGGACGACACGGTGACGTTTCGCCGCAGCATGTCACTCGCGCTCATGACCGCCGACTTCGTCGTGCTCGGCCAGGAGTACGACGCCGTGCTGGTGCTGCTCGGGCTCGACGAGCACAAGTACGTCCGCTTCGCTGAGGAGGCCCGGCGGCGTATCGACCCGGACGCGCCGCTACGTGCGGACTTCTTCCTGAGCGCCGTCTACACGCGCATGGTGAACGGGTTCGGCGGGCACCCGAAGTTCTCCAAGTCCATCGCTGGCTCGTCGATCGACGTGGACACGCCGGGCATCCAGGTCCGTCGGCTGCTGCAGGACGAACCGCTCCTCCCGGAGGCGAGCGTCACCTACCAGCTCATGTGCCAGCTACCCCGTTACGACGCCGGCCGGCTCGCGGTGCTGCACGGACACTGCCTCGAAGGCGGGCCGCAGTGGCGGCGTGAGGTCGACGAGCTGGCCGACTATCTCACGTCCCTCATCGACTTGTGGCCACGATGACGAGGCTCCCCATGATCGATCTCAAACCTCGGCCGAGCCGCCCCACCGATACGCTCTACCAGCACGAACTCATCACCTATTTTCAGGAGCAGACGACCATGACCCGCCTCGCCCAGTCCGTCCAGACCGCCACCACGCTACTGCGCGGAGCGGACCTGGCCGACTATCAGGCGGTCACCGACCTGCTCACCGAGACCACGGCCCGCCGCACGATGGACCTGTCGGACCTCTCGCCGACCGAGCAGGCCGAGTTGATCGCGGTCCGTACCCAGCAGCTCCAGCCGTCCACAGCCGCGCTTGCCGAGCGCGTCGCCAAGGCCGCTGCCGAGGACCGGAAGTTCATCGCAAAGTTCGGCATCGACCCGACTGGCTCCGAGGTCCATCTCGGCCACGCCGTGCCGATGATGCTGCTGTCCCGCTTCCAGCGGATGGGGCACCAGGTCGTCTTCATCGTCGGCGACGTCACCGCGAAGATCGGCGACCCCTCGGGGCGATCCGACGAGCGTCCCGCGCTGACCGACGAGGACATCGCCCGGAACCTGACGACCTACAAGGATCAGGTCACCCCATTCTTCGACTTCTCTCACGCCCAGTTCCGCTACAACGGCGACTGGCTGCGCGACGTGAAGCTTCCACAGATCATCGAGATCCTCGCGAAGATCCCGGTCTCGATGCCGCTGCAGCGCGAGGACTTCCGCAAGCGGCTCGAGGCTGGCCAGGGGCTGTCGATGGCCGAGCTGATCTACTCCGTCGTCATGGCCTTGGACTCGGTCGAGATCAACAGTGACGTGGAGATCGGCGGGATCGACCAGTTCCTCAACATGCAGATGGGCCGCAAGGTCATGGAGATCAGCGGCCAGACCCCCGAGATCGTCGCGGCGACCTCGCTCATCGAGGGCACCGACGGCACAGGGGCGAAGATGTCCAAGTCGCTGGGCAATTACGTGCCTGTCGCGGCCCCGGCCGGCGAGATCTTCGGCAAGCTCATGTCTGTGCCGGACCGGCTTGTCGAGCCGTACTTCCGCGCACTGTCGGAGTGGACCGATACCGAGCTCGCCGTCGTCACCGAGCGGCTCGAGGCCGGCACCCTGCACCCGATGGACCTAAAGAAGATCCTTGCGGGCGAGGTCACCGCTGCGATCCACGGCGTGGACGCCGCGATGAAGGCCCGCGAGGAGTTCGCCGCCCGGTTCTCGAAGCGCACCTTCAGCGACGTCTCCGACCTCCCCGTCGTGGCTGACCTTGACCTCCCGGTCATCGAGGCCGTGAAGAGCCTCGGTTTCGCGAAGTCGAACGGCGACGTCCGTCGCGTCGCAGAGCAGAACGGTCTGCGGATCGTCGTCGAGACCGATGGTGGGCAAGAGCAGACGACACTGACCCTGGACGATGCCCTCGGGAGCCTGGCGACGGTGCTCGCGGGGATCGACACGACAGCTGGCGAGGTCTTCCTCAAGGTCGGACGCAAGCTGGCCAAGATCGCCGGCTGATTCCATGGTCGGCGGTGCCGAGGGGAAGTTTCGGGCCGTCATCTTCGACCTTTTCGGAACTCTGGTCGCAGCGCCGACCGCCGCCGACCGTTCCTCGGCGGCAGCCGTTCTCGCGGCTGCCGCCGAGCGTCCGGTGGCGGACGTCGCGGGCTATCTCCGAGCGTCCTGGCAGATTCGTCACGACGGCACCCTGACGACGGTCGAGCAGCTGAGTGCTCATCTGCTGGCCGAGGTCGGTGGCGAGGCACTGAGCCTGGGCGCGGTCGTGGAGGCGTGGAGACACCTTGCTCCTCGACGGTTGAGTGCCGATCTGGCCGTGCTCACTTCTCTCGATGCGCTGTCGGGCGCTGGCTTTGCGGTCGGGCTGCTCAGCGATGCGAGCGCGGAGATCGTCGAAGCGTGGGCTCCGAGTGACCTCGCATCGCGCTTCGGCAGCGCTGTCTTCTCGTGTGCTGCCGGTGCGATCAAACCCAACGAGTCTCTTTACCGACGGGCACTGAGCGAGCTCGACGTCGTCGCCGCCGACACCGTGCTCTATGTCGGCGACGGTGGCGGCGACGAGCTTCGGGGCGCAGAACGTCTCGGGTTGACGGCAGTGCGCGTTCAACGCCGGGGAGGCGAAGCTGCTCTCTCCTTCGGAGAGCACGACGGGTGGAACGGCCAGACCTTCCCGGACGTCGAGGCCGTCTCCGCCTGGATTGGAGTGCAACGATGAGAGCGTGGGAAGTCTACGACGGCGTTCTTGCAGTTCGGGACGTGCCCGACGTCGCCGCGAGACCAGGAGAGAGTGTCGTCACAGTAAGTCAGGCCGGAGTGTGTGGATCTGACCTGCCGAAGCTGCGTGCCCCGCGCTCGTTCGACCTTCCGCAGCGGTGGCGGCCCGGCCACGAGATCGTCGGAACGGTCGCCGGTGGAACTCTCGTCGCGGTTGACCCGCTTGTGCCGTGCGGACTCTGCGAGGCCTGCCCCGATGGCCGTACGCACTTGTGCGCGGGCCTTCGGCGGATCGGATGGGATCTCCCCGGAGGACTAGCCGAACAGGTCGTGGCCCCGGTGGGGAACCTCCACTCGATCGCTCCCGAGGATGCGTCAGTGGCCGTGCTCGCCGACCCGATGGCCGTCGCGATCCACGGCCTGCGTTGTTCTGGCTTGGGGCGACCAGGTCGACTCGCGGTCGTGGGTGCGGGGACGGTCGGGTTGCTGACGGCGGCGTACGGCGCGTCGATCGGCTGGGACGTCACCGTCGTCTACCGAGGGACCGGTCTCAACGAACGCGCTGCTAGCGTCGACGCGCGGCTCGTCTCTCTCGGCGAGGCCACGACGTCGACTCCCTACGACGTGGTTGTGGATGCCGCTTCCGGATCGTCGCCTGCCCCACTGGCTCTCGCATTGGAACTCGTACGTGACGGAGGCGCCGTCGTTGTCCAGAACGCCTACCATCCGGGCGTTCGTCTCGAGACGCCGCTGCGTGACGTCTTCCGACGATCCGTGCGCCTCGTCGGCTCGTTCTCGTTCTGCCGCCGTGGCGGGAATGACTTCGGTCTTGCCCTCGCCGCCCTCGCGAGCTCTGGCGCATTCTTTGGGCCGCTGCTCGTGGGTGTTGGAGGACTTGAGGCCCTCGAGTCAACCGTGGATCGTGCCGAGGAACGGCGTCGACTCGTGGTGCACCTACGTAGGGACCGGGCTACAGGCGGATGAACTCGACGGTTGCTCCCGCACGGGCGGCGAAGACTCTCTGCATGCCGTGCCAGGCGGGATTCCCGATCACGGGGCCACCGCCCACACCTAGGAGCACCCTCGTGGCGCCGTGCTGCAGGACCCTACGCAGGAGCGGCCCAAGGGCCAGGACGCGGCCGGTGTCTACGACGTCGTCGACAGGTTCGATTCCCCGTGCCTGCACCGCCGCACGCAGCGACTCCGCCGAGCGTTCGACTGTCGTCGGGCTGCCGGACGGCACCCAAGTCACGACGATCGTCAGGGCGGTGTCGGGTAGGGCTCTGTTCGCGAGCGTGGTCATGTCGTCTTTCCTCGATCTGTCGACCAGGGGGTTGGCTGAAGGTTGGTGACGGGGAGGGCGAACCCAGCCGGACCGTTACCCGGGGCGACGCTGCGCCACTGAGCGCGACGTCGGCCTTCATCCCCGCGAGGAAAGGACAAGCCCGCCTCCAGCGTGGCGGACTCGATCGCACGCATCGTGGTCCTGGCACCTGACGGGATTGGCGCGTGCCGTACCCACTGGCCGCTCTGGAGCGTCCAGACCTCGCACCGGGACAGATCCGGTCCGGTGCCATGCCACACCCGCAGGGCCACCGGGCCCAGTGCGGTCTGCTCGGCTACGACTATCTGTCGGGCCAGCGACGAGAGAGAACCATCCACGACCGGGACGATCGAGCGCAGCACGGGTAGGACGCCGGCCTCTGTGATGCTGCCCGTCGTCTCGTCGGCAGCGCTACGAACGATCGCCGGCGCGTGGCCCATCGCGATGGAGCGCCCGGCCCAGGCCAGCATGTCCAGATCGTTGACGCCGTCCCCCACCGCCAAGGTGTGCTCGGACGGGATGTGAAGATGTTCGCGGACGCCGTCGAGCGCGGCCGCCTTGTTCACGTCCAGAGCGGTGACGTCGGCCCAGTCCGAACCCATCGGGACGACCACGGCTCCGGTCTCAGCCAGCACCCCGGCGTATCGGCGGATGCCAGGGCCGGAGAGCACGACTCGCGTCGCGGACTGTGCCGTCAGGTCATCCAGCGATGCGAGCTTCTGCTGCCCGTTGAGTTCCCTCGGTTCAAAAGGAGTGCTCGTCCGCCAGCCCCATCCGACCTCCTCCACCGCGATCCGCAAGCCGGGGATCAGATCTACCGCACGGCCGATCACGGCACCCGGGTTGAATGTCCGGGCAGCAATGATGTCGTAGCCCGACGGTGCGGATCGGTCCAGACGGACGGTGACGGAACCGTTGGAGCACACCGCCAAGCCGTCCGTAAGCCCTAGCCGAAGCGCAATCGGCAGCAGTCCAGCCAGCGACCGCCCCGTCGCAAGCACCACCTTGTGCCCGGCGGCGCGGACCAAGTCCAACACCTCGACCGTCCCCGGCGGGATCCTGCTCTCGCTGTCCACGAGCGTCCCATCGATGTCGAGCGCCACGAGCATCCGAGTGGATGTGGCAACGGCGGCACTCATCGAGCAACCAGTCGACGCAGCACCGACCGGATCTGGATCTCCAGGCCGTCCCGTTCAGCAGCCCACAGCGTGTGCCCAGGTACGAACATGCGGTGATCCAGCGGAAGATCACATCCCAGGACGTGTGCGATCTGCTCGCCCTCGTTCAAGTCGACCGGCTGCAGGCAGATCCGGCCCCGGGTCAATGTGACGATCTCGATGCGCTCCGGACCTACCGTCTCGACAGTCTGGAATGCGACGCCCATCGCACGGGTCAGCGGATCGGGAACACCCGAAACCTCATGTCGATGGTGCAGTTCAAGTCCCATCACAGCCCCTTTACCCACGCGTAGTCAGTCGTCCTCGGTGGCGAGTCCAGATGGGTCGCGGACTGGCCAGGATCAACTTTCAATGCGGGGCAACGCGCCCAGTGCCACATTCATGTGGCACTGACACGTGAAACACACCTTGTCGCGGCCTGTGCCCGAATCGAAGCCGGAGCGCCGGATCCGAGAGGGTCCGCAGCCGCGAAGTCAAGGCCCCAGGTGCCACAGTTCTGTGGCACCCGCCCCCTCGATGACGATGCACCCGCAGGCGTAGGGTGTGGATGCCTACTGACTGCTATCGCGGGGACTTTTCGATGGACGACGAGCTGATCGGCAAGCGAATCGCGGCGCACCGCAAGCAACGCGGTATGACCCAGATCGCCCTCGCGCACGATGCGACGATCAGCCTGTCGTTGCTCCGCAAGGTGGAGCAGGGCGATCGTGACTGCTCCCAGTCCACGCTGGCCTCCGTCGCCCGAGCGTTGCGGGTCGACACCGGGGTGCTCACCGGGCAGCCGTACGACACAGAAGAGCCGCAGAAGGACCGCATCCACAAGTACATCCCGGAACTACGCCGCGCCCTCAACTCGTGGGATCTCTCGATCGACCTGGGCCACCGACCCCGGCCGCTGAGTGATCTGGAGGCGGACGCGAAGAACGTCGCGCACCAGCTTCAGCTCGGGCGCAACCGACGGCTCGCGGAGATGCTGCCGCCGTTACTTTCCGAGGCATTCGCGATGGTCCACGCGACCGATGACGAGCGGGAACGCGACACGCTCGGCCGGGTGCTCCTCGCATACGCGCACGCCGCCCACACCGTCGCGCACCAGACCGGCTACGAAGATCTCGCCGCCAGCGTCGAGGACCGCATCCAGTGGATCGCCTCCTTCACGAACGACCCCGCTGCCAAGGGGTTCGCCGCGTGGATGCGCACGACCTCGATCATGCGCGACGCGCTCTACGAACCCGGACTTCGACTCCTTGACTCCGTCCGCGCGCAGATCGAACCAGGCGGCCGGGAGAACGACGCCGCCCTCCTCGCGACCGGGTCACTGCACCTGCGCTCGTCACTTCTCGCTGGCCGTGCTGGCGACCTGGCACTGGCGATGGACCACGTCGAAGAGGCCCGGCAGATCTCGACGCACCTGACCACGGACACGGACAACGACTGGCGGCACATGGCGTTCGGTCCGTCGAACGTCGCGATCTACCGGGTGGCCTCCGCAGTCGAGTCCGGAGACGGGCCACGAGCACTCGCTCTGGCCGACGAGACCCGCCTGCCGGACCACATGCTCACCCGGCTCCCCACGCGCGTCGCGCATCACAACACCGACCTTGCACGCGCGTACTTCTGGCAGGGCAAGCACGACAAGGCCTTGCAGAGCCTGATGGTGGCGAAGAAGGCAGCGCCCCAGCAGACCCGGCACCACCCCGCCGTACGCGATGTGACCAACCTCCTCGTGCGTGCACACCGTCGATCCAACGAGCCGCTCGCACGGTTCCGGGCCTGGCTCGGACCCGACACCGAGTGGTGACCACCTAACGCCGTACGCGCCAACCGGCTCGTGCTGTGCGATCTCACCGGTCAGACCCTCGCAGCAGGCCGGGGCATCCTCGGCATCCACACCCCCAAGAGCATGTGACGTGTCCGTAGCCAGAACCGCTCTGAACGCCGCCATGCCGGCTTTTGGGCTTCGCGTCCGTGACCCCGTCGCGTGTGGGCATGTCCGCACCCAACGGGGCGAACGGTGCTGACCGATCTGCTCTCAGGTCCCTTCCACGAGAACGACGCGGAAGGTTGCGCCCTTGAAGCGATGCGCGGCCGCGGCTTGATACGCGGGGCTGTCGTACCACTTTCGCGCGTCGGCTGCCGTCGGGAACTCGATCACTACCACGCCCTCGGGTGCAGCGCCCTCGAGCACCTGCTGCTCGCCATAGGCGGCAAGGATCTTCGCTGGATGCCCTTCAAATGTCTCTCCGACACTCGCCAGATAGGCGTCAACTTCAGCCTGGTCGTGCGTGCTCTCTTTGAAGAACACGATGTATGCACTCATGACGGGCTCCTTAGAAACTATGTCCAGCGAGGTGCGCGGGTGATAGCAGTTGGGTCGCAAATTCATCCTCGGCCCTGAGAATAATGCCCCACCACGACCTGTATCTGCTGATGCCAACCTGCTGACGCTCCTCGACCTGGAGCCCGCCGACTGGCCAGCACATCAACGCAATGACTCCCGCGTCGCCTGGTCGCTGTGAGCACACTCGTAGGCATCGCATCGCCAAGGCGGGCGAGCCCGGTCGGTGCGCACACCATGGTGTGCGCACCGGTGGCTCTTGACGCTCCCTCCGCGTCGTACCGACGGAGAGCACGTCGTCGGCCCAGTCGTAGGCCCAATGTGGCTATCGGACCATGCGGATCAAGGCGAAGTTGAGGTCATCGGTGAACTGGGCACCGTCCGGCGTGAAGCCGTGCTTCTCATAGAACCTTCGGGCACGTGGGTTGGCATCGGCGACCCAGAGTTCAGCGGGCCGAGCTGGCGGTAGGACGGTCTTGAGCAAGAGCGCGCCGATCCCGGTCCCGTGACGCTCGCCGAGCACGTAGAGCGCCCACAGCTCATCGGATCGAACTGGCGACGGGACGCTCTTCTTGCTCCGCGTGGGGCCAGCCTTGGCGAAGCCCACCACCTGTTCATCGACGACGGCGACCGCGAGGTTCCCCGGACCGTCGGACAGCCGTTCGTGCCACCGCTGCGCGCGTCGCTCGACGGTGTCGCTCTCCCAGTGCTCGGCCGGGAGCAAATCGGAGTACGTCTGCATCCAGGACGTGTGGTGCACGACGGCAATCGCCTCGGCGTCGTCGAGGACCGCGGGTCGCAACTGGGGCTCGCTCATCGGCTCACGATGGCACCCGATTGCCCGTGCCCGCGAGGCTTTTCGGGAGCGCCCCCTAGGTTCTCAACGTGCGGATCAGCGCGGCCTGCATCGACACCGACCAGTCCCGCGGCCTGCCTCGTCGACCACCCACTGCACACCTCATCTGGCGCGCCGCTGATCTCGCGGGCCATGGCACAGGACCACGCAGCGGGCCCCGCGCCGACGAATTGGTGTGCAGACCCTGACCAGGACGTACGCGCCGCACACGGCAGGTGTGCGGCCTGGTGTGCGCTCCAGGGTGTGCGGAAAGCGTGCGCTCGATCGACACAGTCGCCCCTATGAAGAAGACGCGCGCTCCCCTGACGGTCCCGCTCTGCCCTGCGACCCGGGCACTCCGCACGGCCCACGATCGCCGGCCTCCGCAACCAATTTGCACGAGTTGGGGGACATCAATGACCCGTGCACCAACCTGCGCAAACGCCATCTCCCCCGGTTGTCGGAGCCGCAGAATTCGCGCTCGGGTGGACGTCACGGGGTACCTCGACAGGTACAGGCGTATGTCACGGTGCACGACATGAACGCCACCGATCTCACGATCCCGACGGTCCCACCGGATCGACCGGCCGTGCCACGGGGATTCGCTTCGCCGGAAGGCCTACGTCAGCTCCTGTTCCGGCTGCGTGATTCAGGTCCGGATGCCTGGGCTACCGACCCGGAGGCCGAGGCTCTGCTCGACCACTGCGCCCGCCGGTTCGGTGCGCTGGCCCGTCGCTACCGACAGACCTCGCACGACGCAGCCGTGGCCGCGTTCGAGGTGCTGCGCGCCGCCGCGACAGTGCGTGCCGTCGACCCGTGGGCGGTGGTGACCAGAGCGGTGGAGCTGACCGTGCAGGCGAACGAACGCGCAGACGCTCTGCTGTGCTCCACCGGCAAGGCTCGGCGCCTGATGTCCGGCGGGCACCATGACGTGGTCCGGTTCGGCGAACGTGACGACGGCGACCGCTCATGGACGGACTACCTCGACACGGTCACTGCTGTTGGACGTCGACCGCCCGATGACTCATCTACCCGCGCGAGGTCTGTGAACGGTGTTGCTCCCGGGGAGGTTCCGGTGGCCGTGGCGAACATCGTCGAGTTGCTCGTTGCGCTCGGCTGGCCTCGAACCGTCGCCACCAACGGCTTGGACTACGTCTGCTCCCGCCTGGCCGAGGCCGGCAACCCTGCCACCGCGTTCGAGTACCTACGTCGCGACCTGACGCCGTTGACCCTGCTCGACATTCCGCACCGCTCGTGGACGGCCCTGTGCCGCGTCGTCCTGGGACCAGACGACGGCCTCGGTCACGTCACCGGTCTCCTTCGCCGCGTCCTCTCCGGTGAACCGATCTCGGCTCTGCTGACGGATCGGCAGCTCGTGAGCCAAGTCGTCCGTTCAGCGCCTCCAGGACACGGGGCTGCGGACCCCGCAGCAGATCAACCGATCACGACGAGGAAGGTGCGCAATGCCTGACGAAACCAGCACCCCAGCTGGGGCTCTCACTGTGACTGTCGACTCGATCGTCGTCGGTGCCCGGCATCGCAAGTACGCCGGCGATCTGGATGCGTTGGCCGCGTCGATCGACCAGCTCGGGCTGTTGCAGCCCGTGACCGTCACGCCGGACCGCGTGCTGGTGTGCGGGTGGCGGCGTCTGGAAGCCGTCAAGCACCTGGGCTGGAAGTCGATCAAGATCTGGGTGCGCTCCGGGATCTCCGACCCGGTCACGGCTCTGCTGGCCGAACGCGACGAGAACACCCAACGCAAGGACTACACACCGCTGGAGAGGGAAGCCCTCTACCGCGAGATCAAGGAGCTACTCCGCGAAGACGCCGCACGTCGTCAGGCCGAGACCCGGTTTGGGGGTGCACGGCGCAACGAGACCAAGAAGACTGGCGAGATAGACGCCGACGGTGGAGTCCACCGGACCTCACCGGCACGACCCGACAGCCCGATGGAGGGCGCGCAGGATCGCGCTAGGCAGGGCAAGGTCCGGGAGCAGGCGGCGCTGATCGTCACCGGCCACAAGTCGCAGAACACCCTTGAACGCCTCAGCATGCTCGTCGACCTCACCCGAGACGCTACCCAGCCTGACCCCATCCGCAGCCTCGCCGCCGAGGCTCTGTCACGGATCGAAGGCGGGAACGCGGTCTATCCCGAGTACGAGGCCGTACGGGCAGCTCTCGCCGCCAGTGATCCCGACCAGCAGACCATCGAACCTGTGACCGCCGCGGATGTTCAGGAGCTACTGGCCACGGTCAGGAAGAACGAGAACCGCCGCCACGCGTCCGGCAACGACAGGGCCGGGGACCGCGTGAACAGTCACACCGACGGCGCGCGACGCGCTGTCCCGTCGGCCAGCCTGCGACGGTGGGCCTCGATCTGGTCGGGCCTCAAAGGGTGGACAACGCAGTACGACCCCACGGTCATCGCCACCACCGCCTCCGAGGGGGACTGGACTACATTCCGCGAGGTGCTCGCCGAGACCAACGCCTTCGGGCGGCGCGTGCAAGCGGCGAGGAAGGCGAACCAGCCGTTGCCCAATGCGGGCGACGACAGCGACCAGACTCTCTTCGACGCCACGAACTTCACCGAGACCGGGGAAGGCTGAGCACCCGGCGCCTTCGACAGCGTCCGCGCGCTGACCTACGGTACCGGTTCTGCAGGGCCTGCGTCCGAGCGAGACATCCGGGCTATGCAGGTTCAGGCTTTCACTAGGTCCATGCATCCGGCCCGCCGGCTGACGCCGACGGGCCGAATCATAAGGCTGCTTAAACCCGGGTGGCCGATGACTGGGCCACGGGAAGTTCCCGAAACCAAGTCACCTCACCCGCGGAGCGATCAGGCTGCCTCGTTCTCGTCCCTGAAGTACTGGTCGAGCTCGGTCCCAGCCTGGTCGAGCCAGGCGTCGTAACCGGTCAGGTCCAGGCCACGCGTCGTGTACGTCCTAGTGCGAGCCACGTCGATGAACGTGATCGACGTCGCGGTCGGGAAGGCGCGCTGCAGGACACGCAGCACGCCGTGCACGACGTCGTCGGGGAGCTGGTCGAGGTTGAACCTGGCGTACAGGACCTCGAGCTCTCCGTCAGGGTAACGCTCGGCGCACTGGGCAGGGACCTTCACGGTCAGGCCCCCGATCGTCACCGACGCGGCGGGCATCTGCTCGTGCTCCAGCCCGTCCCACTGGGGAGCCAGCTCGGCCCAGTTGCGTGCGGCGGCGGCGTACGGCCCCTTCTTCTTGACGTCGGAGACGTTCGCGGTGGCGGCTTCCAGTGCCTGGCCGTCGCGGGTCGTGCGACGGTCAGCCGTGAATGCGTTGCGGAGGGGCCGCCAGAAGTCGGCCCAGTAGGCATAGGAGCCACCCGATTCGCGGGCGATCCTCCCGCCCACGTTGGCTGCGCCGGCCGGCGTGGCTGCGAGGTACTTCGTGAACATGCTGATGTACGTGTTGCTCAAGGCGGTCGTCCCACTTTCGGTAACGACCGTGCCGCCTACTGACTAGATCAGCACATCAAGGCATGGCAGGATGTTCAGAGTTCTCCGGAAGAAGAACCTCTGACGTCCTGGGCGGCGCGGTCTCGTGATCCTGCTCGGAAGTCGCACTTGGGCTGGGCGCGCCAACGCCTGGCCCTTCGTGCTGTCGGGGCGAACTACACCCATGTGAGTGCGTCCGTCACCGACAGGCAGAAGTCTAGAACAGCCCACCGACAACCCTGGTGAGGAGCTCTATGGCCCCGGCTTCCACCGGGGCCTGCGAAGTGCTCGACAAGTTGGTTGCAGTGAGATCAAACTCATCAACTCTGCCGGACGAAATCCTAGATGAGGGCAATGACACCGCGCGGACTTTGAACCGTATTGCTGCAGGTCAGCGCGCCAGAGCCGTAACAAATCGGGTCACTCCGGCGGGCGGCTGAAGACAAAGTCGAGCAAGCAGTCGTCGTCGCAGAAGGGACCTGCCTCTCCCCTGAAGATCGACCCAGGCCCGAGGACCATCACCTCGGTTCCGCTGAGGACCTGGATGCGGCAGTGAAGGCACTTGGCCGTCGCCGTGGAGGTTCCCCAGTACACCGGCCGTTCGGCGAACGGCTCTGGAAAATCCGAGTACTCGTCGGCGCTGACGAGAGCACGGTCGTGTACGGCCAGGACGGCTTCTTCGAAGGCGTCGCCGTATCTGGTTCTGAGGCGGTGGTAGGCCTGACGGCACGCTCTTTTGCAGTACTTGGCGTCACGACGGGTGTTCCACCCGATCACCGAGCCACACCACCTGCACCATTTGCCGGTCTCAGTAGGCATGGATTCAGTGCGGGGCGAGGCTGCGGTCGGTGATCTCGCCCACGACGGCTCCCAAGGCGTGTACGTACTGAGCCAGCGAGCCGAGCTTGCGGTGCCCTGACTTGGCCATGACAGCCCAGACCTGTTCGTCGGTGCGCAGTTGCACTTCGTCTCCTTGTCCCGGATATCGGGTCGGTTCGTGCATGCGGTCAGCGTCGCGGTCCGCGGCAGGCTGCGGCTCAAAGGCATGCCTCCCCCAGATAATTGGCGATTATCCGGGGCCAGTTAGGCCGCGAGGGCCACAGCGACCTGCGCAACCGGATCGCGCGCCACGAGCCGTTGCTCGCCCTAGACATCGCGCACGAGTACCACGGGATCAGCTCGCTCGCCGAGCTCGTCGAGCCGCGGCTGGGGTGGTAGATCGACACCACCTCGCGTGTCGACGCCGTGCGTCGCACCGACCCCCACCTCTGACCGGTCACGTCTAGCCGGTCACCAGGTGTAACGCGCCGTCCCGTCACGCATCTGCGGCTGCTTCACGGTGCCGCCGTCGAGGTCCCGGATGTCGGCGTCGGTGGGGTACACGGTGCCGGCGCGGACCCCGCGGTTCTCGACCAGTCCGTCGACGTGCAGCGATCCTGCCAGGCGGCCGGTGGGCGCGACGCGGACGATCCCGCCGGCCGCGACGTGGGTGGAGCCGTTCTGCGCCCCGCGGATCTCCACGACCGCGTCGTCCGCGACGTGGAGTGATCCGTTGTTCGCGCCGTCGATACTCCCCGCGGTGCCTGGCTGGAACTCGAGTGACCCGTCGTGGGTCGCGCCGCGCGAGATCGTGTACCGCGCGGGCTCGTGCACACAGGTGCTCCCAGAGTGCATGCCGGTGAGCATCCCATCACCGTCGATGACGGTCGTCTCGGCGTAGGTCTCAGAGCCGTCGGCGTTAATCGTGAGGTTCTGCGGGTGTTCGTGCTGCTGCATCGTGAGTTCCCTGCCTCGGCGGCGCCTTCAGCGTCGGTGTCGAGGTCACCGTACGACGCGCGAGGTAGGGCGTCGACCGCATTGCAAGGTGCATCAGATACAACCCGCGCTGTTCCTAACCGATACTCGACGTACGGCGACCCACCCGTCGGCGGGGATGATCTGCAGGATGCGCTTGTCGTTGCTGTTCTTGTCCGGTGTCTCAGTCATGGGCGGCACGCTATCCGGTGAGCTGCGCGGACGCGGCGTGCGCGGCGGTGGCGGTCGGAAGAGCGTCTCCTGGCGGCAGGACGTCGAAGTGGCGGCCGCGGGACGGCGCGCGAACGCCGGACCCCGCTCAGGCGTGCGTCGCGCCCGTGCACGGCCACGGGATCCCGCACGTAGGACAGCTTGACCGGCACGCCGCTGGCGGAGCGCACCCCCGCCCGCTGGCCAGACATTGACCAGACTACAAAGCCCATACGTGCGTTAGTCGATACTCGGAGGCGCATTCCGGAGTGCCGCTATCATGCCAATATTTAATGATATACTAGACGCGTTACACCAAGTATTCATTTATAGCCATTAGGAGGCATTATGAAAGAGATAGAAGAAGCAGGACAGCAGTCCATCGGTGATGTTGTTATGGACAGGCTGCATGCCGAGCCGCGCAGCGACGACCCCGAGGTCAACGCCATCGGCCAGTTGCCCCGCAGCGAGGTTGAGGCCATCCTGCGCGACGTCGACCACCCCCTGCATGCGGCCGCTGTCGAACACCGCCGGCTCCTGAACCTGGCACTGCGCCCGATGGTCGACCGGGTGTCCCGGGTGTTGAACGGCCTCATGAGGTCGCAGGCGGCCGCGGAGATGCCGCGGTCCATGGGCATCGTCGGGAAGTACCTCGCCGCTGCGGCGCTGCCCGGCGTCGAGGCGGTCCGGCGCGAGCTGGCCGCGATCGCGCCGGTCCTCAACACGCTCGGCCAGCAGATCGCCGCGGACTCGATGCGGTCCTCGCGCCTTGCCCAGCGCAACGCTGCGCTGATGACGAAGTTGGTCGCGATGGAGCCGCCGCCGGGCATCTCGACCGCGCGGCTCGGCGGCTCGGTGCGCGATCCCTTCGGGCTCACCCGGCCCGCTCCCGACCCGCTCGTAGGACTCGCCGACCTGGTCGCCCAGACGCCCCGCGGCCCGAGCGTCGCCGCCCGCCCGGCGGCAGCCAACCGGCACGTGCCCGCCGGCGGCACGGCCACCGCCGCCGGCCAGGCGGAGATGAACCGGCACCTGGTCGCGATCAAAGCGGGTTTCAACGAGCAGCGCGCCGACGGGCGCTGGAGCCGGGCATCCGCGGTCCGGATGGAAATCGCCACGTGGGCGACCCTTCTCGTGGGGGTGGCAACCATGCTCGGCTTCGGCGCGCCGGCCGAGGTGGAACAGAACATCAACGTCTTCGTCGTCGAAGGGCAGGCTCTCGACCACCTGCCGAGCCAGACGCCGACAGATGACCCGCCGCTACCCCCGCCCGGATGCCTAGATGAGCCGCCCTTTCCGGTGCCATCGACGGTGCCCGAGTGTGTGCCCCGCTCATGGTGTGCTCACTAGCGCGCCGTTCGGGCTGCTCGAGCCGGTGCGCGACGGCCGGTTTCCAGGGCTGATGCGTCGCCATCGCACCCGCCCCTGTTCGGGTGTCTAGTTTGTGGGCGCCGTGCGGCCGGGCTCTCACCTGCGCCTGTCCTCGAGGTAGTTGCGTATCTGCTCCCGCAGGGTGGGGTCTTGGAGCCGGTCCTCGCAGATCCCGTTGACGTAGGTCCGTGTGCCGGTGTGCCAGTCGGTGGCGTTGTCGGAGACGATCTGTTTGCACGCGCTCATGAGGTCCGCATCGGTGATAGGTCGGTACCGCTCCCAGACCGCCTCACCGACCACGCCAAGGGCCAGGAGCACAAAGACCCCAGCGGCGACGATCGCGAACCGCCCGAGGCAGCCGAGCCGCTGCGGGGTACCGCCCGACCTCAGGGGCTCCGTGTCGCTCATAACGCCGATCCTTCCAGTCGGCCCCCGTCTGTGTGTTCCGCAAGGCTCCGGCTGGCGGCTCCGCCTGTCTCCATGCCGCTCTTTGGGACACCATTTGACGGTGAAGACCTCCCTGCACCCCGCAGTCGCCCGCTAGGGGCGTCGGCCTCGCCAGGGGCGGTAGAGGCACAGGGCCAGCGCCCTGAGGATGGCCGGTCGATCGGCGGGCTCCGATCCGCGCAGGGCCAGCCATGCGAGCGCCAAACGGCTCACGGCAGCAACGAGGGGAGCGAGCGCGACAAGGATAGCGATGGTGGCCATTAGTGGTCATGATCTGGACCTATTGCACCCTACGCCGTGAGACCAGAGTCGCAGAACAGCCCCTGCCTGCGCAATCACCCGGAGCGAATTACTTGTCGACGGCTGCGCCGTCGGTCGCGCCCGGGCTACTTCACCGGGTGCATCGTCGCCGGAGTTCGCTGCTCACCTGTGGCATAGAGCCGGAACTCCCGAAAGGAGCCGTCATGCCGCACACCAGCCCACCCCCCGCCCGCCCCACCCACCTGGTCCCGCTGGCCGACGCCGCCGAGCACTTTCACGTGTCCGTCAAAACGCTGCGTCGCCGAATCGCAGACGGCACCATCGCTGGCTACCGAGTAGGCCGGCTCATCCGGGTCGACCTCGATGAACTGACGCAGAGCCTTGTTGTCGCGATCCCATCAGCGCGTTCGGTGTAAGCCCCGGACGGATCGCGGCAGCGCGCACCTTGCGACCACGGCGGCTGGACCTCCTTCCGAGGGAGGTCCAGCCACTCGAGCATCAAGCAGCCCTGTCCCTTTCGGACTTTGCACGCTCCATCTCCAGCCGGATCTCCTCCCCCGCTGTCACGCTCATACGCGCGGCGAGCTCGATGTCCCGAGCCATCGTCGCCTTCTGGTACCGCAGCACCACGGTCACGTCGGAGTGCCCGCCACGACGCATGAGCTCGGCCAGGGTCGCCCCCTCCTGCGCGATCCGGGTCAGCCCCGTGTGCCTCAGGTCGTGGAACCGGTAGCCGTCCGGAAGTCCCGCCACCGCGCCCCGAGCGGCCGCCCAGATGCCGTTCCATCGCGACGCCGACAGGTACTGGTTACCCCGCGCTTCACCAGGCACCACCGGCGACGTCCGTGCTCGCCCCACGTTCTGGTCGAGGTGCTCGCGCAGCCGCTCGATCATGAGCGGCGGGATCGACATCGACCGAAGGCCGCTGTCCGACTTCGGATCCGTGAGCTTGCCCGTGCTCCCGTTCTTCTGCCGCCGCACGAACAGCGTCGCCGCGGTCCGGTCGCCGTTCCAGACGATGTCGTGCCGCTGCAGCCCGAGCACCTCCCCCCGCCGGAGCTGGCACCACGCCGCGAACAGCACGGCGATCCGCCAGAGCTCCGGCACGGCCGCGTAGAGCGCGTCGACCTGGGTAGGCGTGGCGACGTCGTCCTCGGGTGTGTGGGCGTCGTCGTGCCGCACGGACTTCCGGGTCGGTGTCGGCACGTCCGGCATCTTCCCGAGCAGCCCGTCACGCACCGCCGCCCGGAGGATCATCTTCAGCACATCGACGGCGTCGCCCGCGATCCCGTTGTGCTTGGCGTCCTCCTTGAGCACCGAGGGCATGGAGACGAGCTTGATCACGAGCGCACGCACCCGCTCGGTGTCGATCTCCCGGACCTTCACCTCCCCGAGCGGGGCCATGAGGTAGTTGCGCACCCGCCCCCGGTACGCGAGCACGGTCCCCGGCCGGCGGAGCTTGCCGCCCTTGCCGGGCTCGGTCGCGATGCGCTCCAGCCACCGCTCGCTGTACTCGCGGAACGTCACGTCCCGCGCGGCTGCAGCCTCGGCGTCGGCCCGACGCCGCCGGACAGCCTCGGCGGGCGGAAGCCACTCCCCTCGGCTGATCGCCGCGTGCACCCCGTTGAGCCACTCGCGAGCGTCGCCCTTAGTGAGGAACGTCAGTGGCTTGTCGTCCTCGGTCCGCGCCGAGTAGGTCTTGTCGTCCGGCCCGGTGTAGCGAGCCTGCCAGCGCTTCGAGGGCAGCTTTCGCAGGCTCCCCCACGCCTCGCGACGCTGCCTGGCCGTCGTATCGTTCCTGGTCATTCCCATCGGTCAACCTCCTGGTTGGTGTCCGTCGTCGTGCCACCCCCGTGCCATAAGTGGCGGCAATTCCGGACCGTTCACGTCCATAGGTGTCCACGACACCCCAGGACGCAAAGAGGCCCGGATCCGCGGAATTCCGCGGATCCGAGCCTCTGACCAGGCCGACCGCCGTGAGGCGGCCGAGCGACCAACTAGAAGTTGATCATGTGCCCAGCAATACCGTGCACCGTCTCCTGCACCGACTCCGACAGCGTCGGGTGCGTGTGCACGTTCCGCGCCACCTCGTCAGCGGTCAGGTCCCACTTCTGCGCGAGCGTCAGCTCCGGCAGCAGCTCGGAGACGTCCGGGCCGATCATGTGGGCGCCCAGGATCTCGTTGTACTTGGCGTCGGCGACGAGCTTGACGAAGCCCGTGGTGTCGCCGAGGCCGTGCGCCTTGCCGTTGGCCATCGTCGGGAAGGACGACACCTTGACGTCGTAGCCCTCGTCGCGAGCCTGCTGCTCGGTGAGGCCGAAGGACGCGACCTGCGGGGAGCAGAAGGTCGCACGCGGCATCATGCGGTAGTCGCCGAGGGTCTGGGTCTCGGCCCCGGCGATGGTCTCCGACGCGACGACGCCCTGCGCCTCGGCGACGTGCGCCAGCATGAGCTTGGCGGTGACGTCACCGATGGCGTAGATGTGCGGCACGTTGGTGCGCATGTGGTCGTCGATGGCGATGGCGCCGCGCTCGGTGAGCTGCACACCCGTGTTCTCGAGGCCGAACCCGCTGACGTTGGGCGCGAAGCCGACCGCCATGAGGACCTTGTCGACGACGAGCTCGCCGGGCTTGTCGTCCTTGACGCCCTTGTAGGTGACGGTGACCGACGAACCGTCGTCCTTGACGGTCTGGACCGCGGTCGAGGTCAGCAGGTTGACGCCCAGCTTCTTGTACTGCTTGGCGATCTCCTTGGAGACGTCGGCGTCCTCGTTCGGCAGCGCACGGTCGAGGAACTCGATGATCGTGACGTCCACGCCGTAGTTCTTCAGGACGTAGCCGAACTCCATGCCGATGGCGCCGGCGCCGACGATCGCGATCGACTTGGGCAGCTCCCGCGTGAGGATCTGCTCCTCGTAGGTCACGATGTTCGAGGACAGCTCGACGCCGGGCAGCAGGCGCACCTCGGAGCCGGTGGCGATGATCGCGTTGTCGAAGGTCACGGTCTCGGTGCCGCCCTTGTTGAGGGCCACCTCGATGGTGTTCGCGTCGCGGAACGTGCCGCGGCCGTCGAGCTCCGCGATCTTGTTCTTCTTCATCAGGAAGTGGACGCCCTTGACGCGGCCGCCGGCCACGTCACGCGAGCGGTCGAACGCCTTGCCGAAGTCGAAGGTGACGTCCCCGGTCATGCCGAAGAGGTCCTTCTGGTGGTTGAAGATGTGGGCCAGCTCGGCGTTGCGGAGCAGAGCCTTGGAAGGGATGCAGCCCACGTTGAGGCAGACACCACCCCAATACTTCTCCTCGATGATCGCAACGGACTTACCGAGCTGGGCAGCGCGGATCGCGGCGACGTAGCCGCCAGGGCCCGCACCGAGGAGTACGACGTCGTAGTGGGAAGCCATGGGACAAGGGTATTAGGGTGCGCGAATCGTGGTGACGTGACATCGGTCTCGTTACCACTACGGCTTCCGGCAGCCCATCAGCGCAGGCCGTCGGCGCAGGCCGTCAGCGCACGCTGTCGACGCCCTTGTTCGCCAGCACGTCCGCCGCCTCGTTGCCCGGGTCGCCGGCGTGGCCCTTGACCCAGACCCAGCGCACCGTGTGCTTGGCGACCTCGGCGTCGAGCTCCTGCCACAGGTCGACGTTCTTCACCGGCTGCTTGCTCGCGGTCTTCCACCCGTTGCGCTTCCAGCCCACGATCCAGGTCTTCATACCGTTCATCACGTACGACGAGTCGACGTGGATGGTGACCTCGCTCGGCTGCTTGAGCGCCCGCAGGGCCTCGACCACTGCCTTGAGCTCCATGCGGTTGTTCGTGGTGAGCTTCTCCCCGCCGAACAGCTCCTTGGAGTGCTCCCCCGCCTTCAGGAGCGCACCCCAGCCGCCCAGGCCGGGGTTGCCCTTGCAGGCGCCATCGGTCCACATCTCCACCACGGGTTGCGTCTGCGTCACGGCGCAACCCTAGCTTCGCCGGTGGTCAGCGGGGGTACGAGGCACCGTTGAAGGTGACCCGCAGCGAGTACAGCGAGGTGCCCGCCGTGATGTAGAGGTGGTTCCGCTTCTGCCCGCCGAAGGTGAGGTTCGCTACCGACTCGGGCAGGAGCAGCTTGCCGATCAGGTCGCCGTCGGGAGCGAAGCAGTGCACGCCGTCCCAGGCGGCGGCCCAGATGCGGCCCTCGGTGTCGAGACGCATCCCGTCGAAGCGGCCGGCGTCGCACGTGGCGTGGATCGCGCCGCCGGTCAGGCGCCCGTCGTCCGTGACGTCGAAGACGCGGATGTGGCTCGGGTCCTGACGGGTGTCGACGACGAACAGCCGCTGCTCGTCCGGCGAGAACGCCAGCCCGTTGGGCCGGACGAAGCCGTCCGCGACGATGGTGACCTCCCCGTCGACGGGGTCGATGCGGAACACGTAGCAGGCGCCGCCGAAGTCGGAGTCACCCGCGTTGCCCTCGTAGTCCCCGGTGATGCCGTAGGTGGGGTCCGTGAACCACACCGAACCGTCCGCGCGCACCACGACGTCGTTCGGGCTGTTCAGCCGCTTGCCGCGGTAGCTGTCGGCCAGGACGGTCACCGAGCCGTCGTGCTCGGTACGCGTCACGCGCCGGTTGCCCTGCTCGCAGGTGACGAGGCGTCCCTGCCGGTCCACGGTGTTCCCGTTGGCGTATCCGGAGCCGTGCCGCAGGACGCCGACGGCGCCCGTCGTCTCGTCGTAGCGCAGCAGCCGGTCGTTCGGGATGTCGCTGAAGACGAGGTACTGCCCGCCCGCGAAGTACGCGGGGCCCTCGGTCTTCCGCGCGTCGGAGAAGTGCCGCTTGACGACGAAGTCGCCGTCACATCCGGCGAACCGCTCGTCCAGAACGACAAACTCGGCAGAAACCCTCTCAGAGGTGAACACAGTTCGGAGAGTAGATCAAACAGCCGATTCCTGTACAGCGAGCGCCATCGGTATAGTCCCTGCCATGGATGACGTCGACCGGGAGCTCCTGAAGCTGCTGCAGCAGGACGCGGGCATGCCGTACACAGCACTGGGCAAGGCCGTGGGCCTCTCCGCCGGGGCTGCTCACGACCGCGTGCGCAAGCTCCGAGAACGCGGGGTGATCCGCCGGACGACCATCGAGATCGACCCCAGTGCCGTCGGCCGCGGCGTGCTCGCCTTTGTCATGGTCGACGCGAACGCCTGGATGGGCGACCCGTCCACCCGCGAGGCGCTCGCCCAGATCGCGGAGATCGAGGAGGCGCACATCGTCGCCGGTTCGGCCTCGGTCCTCGTGAAGGTGCGCACCGCGTCCACCGAAGAGCTGCAGCAGGCACTACGCCGGATCTTCGGCGTCGACGGTGTCACCGGGACCGACGCGATAGTGGTCCTGGAGACGTTCTTCGAGCGCCCCGTCCACATCGCGCCCCACCCGGTCTGAGGAGTGTCAGAGGCGCGGCGTAGCGTGATCGGTGACGTCGGACAAGCACCTCGGCCACCCGGAGGAACGGTATGAAGTTCGGATTCATCAGCAGCTTCGGCACGATCGACCAGCACATCGCTCTGGCGCGCGAGAGCGAGGAGCATGGTTGGGACGGCTTCTTCACCTGGGACGCGATCAGCCTGGACGGCGAGTGGGCGATGCCGGTCTACGACCCGTTCGCCGTGCTCGCCGCCGCTGCCACGGTGACGGAGCGCATCACGCTCGGCGCGATGGTGTTCGCCGTACCGCGACACCGCCCGTGGGAGCTCGCGCAGCGCGCACTCACCGTGGACCGCCTGTCCGGCGGTCGCCTGGTCCTGCCCGTGGGTGTCGGGGTGGCCGACGACCGTGGCTTCACCTCTGCTCCGGATCAGGCGAAGGGCCTGAAGGAGCGGGCAGCGCTGCTGGACGAGACGCTGGCCTGGCTCGAGCAGTCCTGGTCCGGAGAGGGCTTCGAGTTCCACGGGGAACACATCACCACCGGCCCGTTCCGCTTCCCCGAGCAGCCGGTGAACGGCCGGATCCCGGTGTGGCCGGTCGGCGTCTGGGACGCCGAGCGGCCGCCCGCCAAGAACCTGAGGCGCACGCTGCGCTGGGACGGGATCGTCCCGCAGCTGCGCGGCACGACGGACGATCTGACGCCGGAGCACATCACCGGTCTGACCGACTGGCTCACGGCGCACCGGTCGGATGGGACCGAGGGGGACGGCACGGAGGGCGCCCGGAGCGACCGGCCGTTCGAGGTAGTCCTGCAGGGCAAGCTCTCGCCCGATCCTGCCGAGGCCGCCGAGCAGGCCCGCGTGATGGCCGACGCGGGCGTCACCTGGTGGATCGACTCGTGGTGGGACCCGGCCACGGTCACACCGGAGCTGCTCCTGGAGAAGGTGCGCCAGGGCCCGCCAGCCATCTAGGGCCTGTTTGGGATTGTGGTCCTGACCTGCTGGTTCGGCATGATGCGGGGTCGTGAGCGATGCGCGACGCCATGACCTGTCCGACGAGATG